>CAKUMG010000516.1 GCA_934667465.1 uncultured Actinoplanes sp.
TCCTGGCACTGTCCGTCACAGCGGGGGCGGTGCTGCTCCGCGGAGCCGGCGCCTCCGCTCCGAGCGGGGCAGTGCGGCGGTCCGGGGCGCCGGGCGGCGTACGGGAGCTGCCCTTCCTGCCCCTGGTGGCGATCGGCATGATCGCGGCGCTGGCGTTCGCGGTCGAGAACGCGCACCAGAGCTGGTCGGCCGTCTTCCTGACCGACGCCCTCGCGGCGGGCGCGGGCCTGAGCGCCGCCGCCCCCGCGGTCTTCGCGGCGGTCGCGAGCATCGCCCGCTTCTCGGTCGGCGACCTGGGCAGCCGCCACCCGGCCGGCCTGCTGCTCGCGGGTGGCACCGCCGCGGTCCTCGGCACCGCCACGGTCGCCGCCGCCCAGCACCTCCCGGTCGCCCTCGCCGGTCTCGCGCTCGCGGCGGCGGGCACCGCGGTCCTCTACCCGACGCTGATCGCCGCCGGCCTGGCCCACGTCCCCGGCGAGCAGCGCGGCCGGGCGACCTCACGGGTGGCGACCACGGCCTACCTGGGCTTCCTCGCCGGCCCGGTCTACGTGGGGTTCTTCGCCGACCACGGCACCCTGCGCACCGCCCTGATCGCGGTCGCGGCCCTCGCCGTCCTGTTCACGCTGCTCACCACCCCGGTGACCCGCTATGCCGGCCGCAGGCTCGCCGGACTAGTCAACAGCCCAGGTTCCTAGGATGCGGTAGACGAAGCGGGGTTTTCCTCAAGAACGGGCCGCGCGGTTGCGATAGGTCAGCCGAGCGGACAACCCCCGGAGGCACCCCCGATGACCCTGAGCCTGGCCAGCCTGAACCTGCACGCCGGTCTCGACGCCACCGGGCGCCCGTATGCGGTGGCGGACGCGATCGCCGGCCTCGGGGCCGACGTCGTGGTCGTGCAGGAGAACTGGCGGCCCGACGGGCAGCGCAGCCTCGCGGAGCAGGCCGCCGCCCGGTGCGGCTATGCGGCGTACGCGGAAATCGATGTGATCAAAGGCCGGACCCGCACCCAGCTCGGCGTGGCCGCGGACCCCGCCGACGGGGAGACCGGGGCGTGGGGCCTGGCGATCATGAGCCGCCTGCCCTGGCGTGCGCTCGCGACGCTGCCGCTCGGTGCGGCGCCCGGGGACGTGGTGGGGGAACGCCGGGCGCTGCTCGCCGAGATCCCGACCGACGACGGTGTCCTGCGCGTCGCCGGCGTGCACCTGACCCACCGGCTCGTCCACGGCCCGGCCCAGCTGCGCCGCCTCCTGGCGGGGCTGGCCCGGTCGCCGCTCCCCACGGTCGTCGCGGGCGACTTCAACATGTGCCGCCCTGCGATCCACCTCGCCCGGCCCTACCGCACCACGGCCCGGGGGCGTACGTGGCCCGCCGCCCGCCCCGTCGCCCAGATCGACCACATCCTCGCCGGCCCCGGCGTCACCGCCCGGGACGCCGCCCCGGCCCCGGCCGTCGGCTCCGACCACCTCCCCGTGCGCGCGACCCTGACCCTGACCGTGAAGACGGCGCCCGTCATGTCCCACTAGGATCGCGTCATGGGCAGGACGGACACGGCTTCCCGGGTGATCGCGGCCCCGCTCGACAGCGTCTACGCGGCACTGGTCGACCCCGCGGCGCTGACGGCGTGGTTGCCGCCCGCGGGCATGAGCGGCCGGTTCGAGCGCTACGACGCGCGGCCGGGCGGGTCCTACCGGCTCGTGCTGACCTACGCCGACGCCTCGGCCGCGCCGGGCAAGACGACCGCGGACTCCGATGTGGTCGAGGCCCGCTTCGTCGACGTCGTGCCCGGCTCGCGGGTGGTGCAGGCCGTCGACTTCGTCTCCGACGACCCGGCCCAGGCCGGCACCATGACGATGACCTGGGAGGTCACGGCGGTGGCGGGCGGCACCCGCGTGGAGTTCCGCGCCGAGGACGTCCCGGTGGGCATCTCCGCCGAGGACCACGCGGACGGGATGAACTCCTCGCTGGACAACCTCGCCCGGCACCTCGAGACGTGATCGCCGATGCAGCGCAGTGGTCACGTCTCGATGCCGACGCCGCCGGGGAGGTGGCGCAGGCGATCGCCGGGCGGTCCGGTGCCACGCTTGTGGAGGTGCGGCAGCACGAGTACGCCGGACGGCGCGGGCCGGTAGCCGTCTTCGTGGCCGGCGGCGAGCGGTTCGCGTTCGTCCCGGGCGGCGAGGTGACGGCCGGGTTCGACGCGGACCGTTTCGAACCGGCGGTGGAGCAGGAGGCGAGCTTCGCCGAGGACGCCGCCGAGTACGGCATCACGGCGACTCTCCGGCAGTTCACCGGCTCGGTCACCTCGCCCCCGAGGACCGTCGTGGTGCCGCCGTTGCTGGTGGCCGTCGACGCGGCCGAGGCCGGTGTCGTCGCGGTACCGCCCGATCATCCGGACATCGTGCGGCGCGTCGACCGGCTCCGGCAGCGGTCCCGGCCGGCGGGGGACCCCGCGCCGGGGCAGGCCGAGTGGTCGGACGCCGCCCGGGTGAGCCTGCGGCCCGACTGGACCGTCGAGGCCGCCTGGCTGCTGGACCGCCCCTCCTACGACGACGAGGTCGCCCGGCTGGCCGGGCTGGGGCAGCGACTGCTGACCCCGGACGAATGGGAACATGCGTGCGGCGCCGGCGCTGTCACCCTGTTCCGATGGGGGGACAGCAACCCCGGGAGCGACCCGTGGACGATGGACGCCGGTCCGCACCGCGAGCCCAACCTGTTCGGTCTCCGGATCGGTCAGGACCCGTACTGTGAGGAACGCACCGCCGTCCGCGACGTCGTGTGCGGCGGTGACGGGGGGAGCGCCGTGTGCGGTGGGGCCGGCAGCTTCTTGTCCTGGCTGACGATCGCCACCGCCTACCGCGACCCTGAGGGCGTCGCCGGAGAATCCATGTGGATCCGGGCGGCGATCCCCCTGGTGTAGTCGGCGGCTTCGATGCGGTGTGGCGTTACACCCGCCCCGTCGCACGGTCCGGTAGCTTCTCGTCGCACCCCGCCGGTATCTTGCTGCCGAGGTCGTAGACGGGGGATGACATGCCGGCACAGGAAACGCCTTACCGTGCCTACTGGTGGCCGTTCGGCCTGGAGGCGGCGGGAGTGTTCGACGGTGCCGTGGAGGGCCCGGTCTTCCCGCCGATCCCGCGCGAGCTGACCGGCGACCTGGCCTGGCTCGCCGGTCGGCCGACGCCCGGGGAGTGGAGCATCGGCACGGAACCGGTCGCCGAACTCCCCGCGCTGGAGGCGGCCTGCGCACGGCTCGGCCTGACCCTGCCGGCGGTGTTCACCGACTTCCTGCGCTCACCGCTGCTGCAGAGCAAGATCCGCTCGGGCGCGGGCTCCTTCGTCGACGTCGGCGAGGCGCCGGTGCGGGCGCCCGGCGCGCCGGGCCACCTGATCCGGTTCCTCGCCGACCAGCAGGGCTGCGCCTACTGGTACCTCCACGTCACCGCGGAAAGCCACGCGGTGGTCCTCGCCGAGGACCTTTACGACGATCCCGAGGACGGCGGAGACGCGGACGACGACAACGACGACGGTGTGGACATCGAGCTCTGCGGGGAGTCGTTCGAGGCCTTCCTGTACCGCCTCTGGCTGGAGAACGAGATCTGGTTCGCGGCCGAGGAGGGCGACCCGATGCCGGACGACGCCGAGGAGTACATCCGCCGCTACCGGGCCACCGCCGACCGCTGACCCGGCCGATCAGCAGTCGTCCTGATGCCAGTCCCCACCCTCGCGGCTCCACGGCTCGGCATCCTGGTTGATCGCCTTGACCGAATACGTATAGGTGACCCGGGCGAGGTCGCCGGAGACCTTCTCGGCGTACGACTCGAACGGCAGGGCGCTGCCGTACATCTGCTTCGCCGCGTCGACGATCGCGGTGAACTCCGTCAGCGACCTCCGCTTGCGGCACCGCTCGGACAACAGGTCGTACGCCGTCTTCGCGTCACCGGTGAGGAAGGCATCGCTGTAGGCCTGCACGGCGGACTTCAACCCGTCCGCGCCGGAGGAAGCCGCCGTGACCGGTGCCGGCCCGGCCACGGACAGCCCTGCCACCGCCGTCTCCAGCTTCTTCGCCAGCGAGGGCTTCACCTTGCCGCTGACCCGGACGAGCCCGGTCCCGTCGCCGGTGCGGTAGTGCCACTCGGTGCCGAGGATCGGGCTCGCCTCCTGGAGGCCCTTGATGTAGTCGCTGCGCCGCTGCGCGAGGCTCGCCTCGTCGAACACCTCGACGACCAGGCCCCGGTCCACCGAGAACTTCCCGCCCTCCTCGTCGCCGCCGGGCAGGTCGGCCGAGGCGCGCGAGGTGTAGCCGCCGGGCCGGCCGAGAAGGTCGTTGGGGTCGTCGTCCTCGGTCTGCGCGACGCCGTCGGTGAGCCCCAGGTCCGCCGCCTGCAACCGCTCGACGATCGCCGCGGCGGTGAGCGGCTCCTCGACGCCGGTGGGCGCCGCCGACGGCTCCGCGCCCTGCTGCGTCACCGGCGCGGCCGACGCCGCCGGCGCAGGCGCCGGATCGCCGCCACAGCCGACGGTGGAAGCGAGGAGGGTCGCCGAAACGACAACGAGAACGGTTTTGCGCATCCCGGCAGAGTAGCGATCAGGGCCGCTGCCGATCGCCCGAGCGGTGATCGGCCGCTAGGGCGATGTCCATCAAGGCACAAAGCGCACGGATGGTGCGCCGGTCTTCAGTCGCCGTAGACCTCGTTCTCGATGGTGCGGACGGTGGTGCGCTGGGCGTCGTCCCAGGGCCGCGGGTCGATGCCGGCCGACACCTCGTGCGGCGCCGGGCGGTCGCCGTCGACGACGGCGGTGAGGGCGTCGGCGAGCGCGCCCGGGGTCTGCGCCGCCCAGCGGACGTGCGGGTGGTCGAGCCCGCCGCGGGCGTAGGGGTTGTCGCCGACGACGGGGATGACGCCGCAGGCGAGGAGTTCGTCGGGGACCAGGGAGACGTTGGTGAAGGACAGGGCCAGCCCGGCCGTGCAGGTGTTGTAGAGGGCGGCGAGCGCGGCCGGGGTCATGCCGCCGTGGTTGGTGGCGGGGAACGGGACCTGCACGGTCGGGTCGCCGAAGAGGTGGAGGGGCGTGTCCGGGCGACGGCGGTGGAACTCGCGCAGGGCGAGCAGGCCGTGGGCGTCGCCGATCTCGTGACGAAGAAGGCCTATGACGCCAACGGCAAGGAAATCCCGATGCCCGCGGAAGCTGAAGAGAAGATCGAAGAATACATGGCTGAGCTCAAT
>CAKUMG010000517.1 GCA_934667465.1 uncultured Actinoplanes sp.
CGGCGGCGCCCGGTGGGCCGCGCTGGTCACCCGCCGGCCCGCGCTCACCGTGCTGGTCACCCTGGTCGCCCTGCTGCCGGCCTGCAGCGCGGGCGAGCCGGAGGCGGGGCCGAAGGTGGCCACCCTCACCAGCGCGGGCCCGTCGGCGGTCGCAGCCTCGGCGCCCGCGCAGCGGCCCCGGGAACGGCTCGACACCACGGACGAGGAGTTCGAGGCGATGCTGGCCCCGTACCACAAGTGCTTGAAGGACAAGGGCTACGACTCGACGGACGCCAAGGAGGCGGCCGTCGCGGCCATGGACGGCGACGCGGCGAAGGCGGTGACCGGCGCCGAGGCGGAGCGGATGGACGAGACGTTCCGCGCCTGCGAGGCCCAGTTCTATCCGCTGCCGCCGTGGGAGAAGGACCCGGCCAACCCGGAGGCGCGCGATTTCGCGGTCGCCGTCGTCGCGTGTCTCAAGGACCGCGGCGTCGAGTTCGTCGAGGTCGCCGACGACGGCATCAGCCTGTCGCTGGGCGGCGACCGGAACGACTCCCGCTCGATCACCAAGGGCATGGACCTCGCCCCCGACTGCGAGCGCGAGGTCGCCGCCGCCACGAAGTGACCCGCGGCTCGGGAGGCTGCGAGCGCGAGGCCGCCGCCACGAAGTGACCCACCCGCAGGGCCGGGTTCACGAGGCGGCGAGCGCCTGGGTCGGGGTCAGGCGGGCGGCGCGGACACAGGGATAGACGCCCGCGAGGACGCCGATGACCACCGCGCCGCCGACCCCGCCGGCCGCGGCGGTCGCGGGCAGGACGAGGGGCCAGTTCTGCCAGGCGGCGTACCCGATCGTGGTCAGCAGCCCGAGCGCCGAGCCACCGAGACCTCCCAGCAGCGACAGGAGGACCGACTCGGTGAGGAACTGGCCGCGGATCTGGCCGCGGGTGGCGCCCAGGGCGCGGCGGAGGCCGATCTCGGAGCGTCGTTCCAGGACGGAGACGACCATGGTGTTGGCGACGCCGATACCGCCGACGACCAGGGCCACCGCGGCCAGCGCGAAGAAGAGCACGGAGAAGCTGGACTCGGTGGCCCGCTTGGCGGCGAGGGCGTCGGAGGGGCGGGTGACGACGACCTGGCCCGGGCGCTCGGGGGAGATCGTCTCGGCCAGGACGGCGCGGACCGCCTCGAGCTGGGGCTCCTCCGTCCGCACGTACAGGACGGTGGGATGGCCGTCGAACCGCAGCTCGGTGCGGGCCACCTCCCAGCCGACCAGCACCGAGCGGTCGATGTCCGGCGAGAGCGGGGTGGCCGCGAGGATGCCGGTCACCGTGAAGCGGGTGTCGCCGATGACCACCGTCGGGGCGGGGGCGCCGGGCGGCAGCTCCGCGATGCCGAGGCGGCCCGCGGCGACCGAGCCGAGGACCACGGCCGGGAAGGCGGCGGTGGCGGGGGTGAGCCAGGCGCCGGCCCGGACCCGGGCGTCGATGGTGGCCGGCAGGTCGAGGCGGGCGGCGAGCACGGTGAGGCCGGACCCGTTGTCGCGGCTGATGCGGTCGTTGCGCCGTACCAGGGTGCGGGTGTTGGCGACCGCGCTGACCGCGGTGACCGGGCCGATGCGCGCGACCATCCCGGTGGCGGTTTCCGGCAGTTTCGCCGGCGGATCCTGGTTGGGCAGGGCCGTGGCCTGGAGGGTGTCGGTGCCCAGCGCGGTGAGCTCGTCGAGCAGGGCGGCCTGGCTGGAGGCCGGGATGCCGGTCACCACGATCATCGTGGCGATGCCGATCGCGATCCCGAGCGCCGACAGCAGAGCGCGGGCGGGGCGGGTGCGCAGGCCCAGCAGGCCGAGCCCGAGCAGGTCGAGCGGCGCCAGCCGCGCGGGACGATTCATGACATGGCAGCCGTACGCTCGTCGCGGACCAGCCGGCCGTCGCGGATCTCGACGCGGCGGGGCAGCGCTGCCGCGATGTCCCGGTCGTGGGTGATCAGCACGATCGTGGTGCCCTCCTCGTTGAGCCGGCGCAGCAGCGCCAGCACGGCCTGGCCGGTGGCCGTGTCCAGGGCGCCGGTGGGTTCGTCGGCCAGCACCAGCGACGGCTCGGTGACCAGGGCCCGCGCGATCGCGACGCGCTGCCGCTCGCCGCCGGAGAGCTGGGGCGGGCGGTGCCCGGCGCGGTGGGCCAGCCCCACCCGGTCCAGCGCGCGCAGGGCACGCTCGCGGCGGTGCCGGCGGGGCACCCCGGCGTAGAGCAGGCCGGTGGCGACGTTCTCGGCGGCGCTGAGCCCGTCGGCGAGGTGGAACTGCTGGAACACGAAGCCGATCTCCTGCGCGCGCAGCGCGGACAGCTGCCGGTCGCCGAGCCGCGCGACGTCGTGGCCGGCGATGTGGACGGTGCCGGAGGTGGGGCGTTCGAGGGTGCCCGCGATCGTGAGCAGCGTCGACTTGCCCGAGCCGGACGGGCCGGCGATCGCGACGAGCTCGCCGGCGGCCACGTCCAGGCTGGCGCCGGCCAGGGCGGTCACGCCGCCGGGATGGACCATGCTCACGTCGCGCAGGGACAGGACGCTCACGAGGAGACCACCACGCCGGTGCCCTCGGTCAGGCCGGCGCCCTCCACCTCGACCCAGCCGTCGGCGAACATGCCGGTGCGCACCGCCACCAGGCCGGCCGGCCCCTGCACCGCGTAACCACCCTCGGCCAGGGCCACCAGCGCCTCGACCGGCACGGCCAGCACGTCCTCGGCGGTCCGGCCGGCGAAGGCCACCTCGACGTCGGCGGCGTCCAGGTCGCCGAGGTCCGCCGGGTCGTCCGCGGTGATCGTCACGGTGAGGGTGGGCGGTCCGGTGCCGACCCCGTCGGCGGCCGGGGCGAGCGTGCGTCCGACGGAGACGACCCGGGCCTGCACCGTACGGTCGCCGGGCAGCGCCACGGTCACCCTGGTGCCGCGCTTGACGGTGGCGGCGTCGGCGAGCTGGGCGTCGGCGGTGATCACCCTGCGGGTCGGGGTGACCGTCATGAGCTCGGCGTTCGCGGGGGATCCGGGCTGGACGGTCACGGCCTCCACCCGTACGGCGCCGCTCTGCACCTCGACGTCGCCGACCGCGACCGTGCCGGTGACGGGCAGGCCGGTGTCGTTCTGCCAGCGCTTGATCGCCCGGGTCAGGGCGGCGGTGAGGACGCCCTCACCCTCCTTCACCCGTACGCCGCGGGTCGCGGGCTCGTCCTCCTTGTCCGGCGTCTCTGTCGTCTCCGCGGGCGGTGCGGGCTGGGTGACCCACTCGCCGGGCGCGGGGCGGTGCCCGACCGCGTACCCGAGCTTCGCCAGGTTGTCCGCGACGATCCGCACGTCCCGCCCCACCAGGTTCACCCCGGCGATCTCCCGGTAGAGCGGCATCCCCCCGTAGAACAGCGGCACGGGCTGGTCGTCGGCGCGGAACAGCTGCTTGCCCCGCTTGATCGTGGCGCCGGGCTGCGGCAGCCACGTCACCGTCCCGTCGCGGTGGCCGGACAGCGGGCGCGCGGCCCCGAAGCCGATCCGGCCCGTCAGCGACCGCGTGGTGGACAGGTCGCGGCGCTCCACGGCGGCCGTACCGACCGCGACGGTCTCCTCCACGGGAGCCGGCGGGGCCGGGCGGTGCCGCACCACGACGACGGCGGCGCCGGCCGCCAGACCCGCGGCGAGCAGCGCCGTGACCAGCCACCGCACGGTCCGGCGGCGCCTCGGCGGCGGGGCGGGAGCGAGGGTTGCGGTGTCCGGCGTCGGTGGCATGGCGCCGAGCGTGGCCGATGATCGTCAGAAACCTGTCAGGTCCCGCGGGGAATCGGTCCGCGGGTGCGGTGCCGACCTATCATCGCCGCCATGTGTGCTCAGGTCCTGGTCGCCGACGACGATGCCCGGCAGGCCGAGGTGGTGCGCCGCTACCTGACGGCGGAGGGGCACGAGGCGGTCGTGGTGCACGACGGGCGGGCGGCGCTCGAGCAGGCCCGGCGGCTGCGGCCCGATCTGCTGGTGCTCGACGTGATGATGCCGGGCCTCGACGGGCTGCAGGTGTGCCGGACGCTGCGCCGGGAGTCCGACGTGCTGGTGCTGATGCTGACCGCCCGCGCGACCGAGGAGGATCTGCTGCTCGGGCTGGAGCTGGGCGCGGACGACTACCTGACCAAGCCGTACAGCCCGCGGGAGCTGATGGCCCGGGTCCGGACGCTGCTGCGCCGGGCCGGCCGCAGCAGCCCCGAGCCGGTGCGGCGGGTCGGCCGCGTCGACATCGATCCCCTCCGGCACCGGGTGACCGTCGACGGCGTGCCGGTCGAGTGCACCCGCGGCGAGTTCGCGATCCTCGCCGCGATGGCGGAGCAGCCGGACCGGGTGTTCACGCGGGCGCAGCTGCTGCACCACACCCGCGGGATCGACCGCAGCTCCACCGAGCGCACGATCGACGTCCACGTGGTGAACCTGCGCCGCAAGATCGAAGTGGATCCGCGGCGGCCGGTCCAGCTGCTCACCGTGTACGGGGTCGGCTACCGGCTGGTGTCCGGCCCGGTGCCGGCGTGAACGCGCCGGACCGGGCCGGTGCCGGCGTGAACGCGCCGGGCCGGGTCCCGCTGCGGCACAGCCTGATCACCCGGCTGCTGGCCACGTCGGTCCTGATCGCGCTCGCCGCCATCGCCGCGACCGCGTGGCTCGCGACCACCACCGCGACCCGGGCGATCACCCAGGAGCGGGGCCGCTCGCTCACCGAGGACAAGGGCGTCTACGACCTGCTGGCCGGGTATGCCGCCACCCACCCGGACTGGGCCGGCGCCCCGGAGCTGATCGAGCGGCGCGCCGCGGAGCTGGGCCGCCGGATCACCCTGATGACCGAGGACCGGGCGGTGATCGCCGACTCGGATCCGGGCGGCCCGTCGCTGCGCACCGCCCGCCCGTCCGCCCGGGTGGACCCCCTGGAGCTCGACCTCGGCCTCACCGGCGGCACCGAGCGCATCGACGCGCGCGCCGCCGGGCCGTACGTCGTCCCGCACGACGAACGCGCCCTCCTGCGCCCGGCAGCCGACGGCGAGCTCGCCTGCCTCCGCGAGGCCGGCCTGGACGCCACGCTCACGGAGACGCCGAGCGGCCGGCCGGTGGTCACGCCCGCCGTGCCCGGCGGCGCGGGCGCGAACTGCGGCCCGGGTCTGGGCTCGCTGGTCACCCCGTCCGAGCACAAGGCTCTGCGCTCGCTGGCCGCCCTGACCGCCGGCTGCCTCGGGC
>CAKUMG010000518.1 GCA_934667465.1 uncultured Actinoplanes sp.
CCCGTCACGGGCGCGCCCGCTCTCAGCGCGATCGGCTGCCGCGGCACGGCTCTGCCGCGACCGCCGGGCGGACCTGCCGTCCCCGGCCCTCCGGCAACCGGCTTCTCTCAGCGCCCGGCAGCCGGGCGGGTGTCCCCCACCCGGCGGGTGTCCGCGCCCAGCCGGGACCGTCAGCGCCCGGCCGGCGCGGGCGACACCGGGGCTTCCGGCCGGGACTTCCCGCGCCGCGAGTGGTACGCGCCCACGAGCACATCGATCAGCAGGAACACCAGCAGCGGCACCCCGAACAGCGGAACCGCCCACCCCAGCACGAACACCAGCGGCACACCCACGGCGATCGCCCAGCCCGGGAGCCGGTGCCAGGCGCCGCGGGCCGGCGGGCGGCCCAGGGCGGCCTTGCCACGCCGCTGCCACCACATCCGGTACCCGAGGATGACCATGGTGGCCAGGCCGAGCGCGAGCAGGGCCAGCGCGACCTGGTTCACGACGCCGAACAGCGTGCCCATGTGCACGTCGACGCCCCAGCGCGAGAGCTTGGCCATCAGCGGGTAGTCGGCGAAGCGTACGACGTCGGTGACCTGCACGGTCGACGGGTCGACGGCGGCCGCGTCGACCGAGGTCGGGTAGGCGCGGTGGGTCTCGGTGACGGTCCACGCCTTGCCCTCGCCCTGCGGCAGCCCGATCTCCACCTGGTCGGAGTCCACGTCGGAGGCGCGCGCGGCGGCCAGCACGCCGTCGATGGTGGTCACGTCGACGGCGTCGGTCGGCAGGGCCGTGCCGCCGTGACCCGCGTGACCGCCGTCGGTGGCGGCGGCTCCCGGGGCGACGCTGGTGTTGACGCCGGGCGTGGACCAGTTCAGCTGGGCGCGCAGCTCGCTGATGTTGTCGCCCGCGAGCTGCGACCAGGTGAGGCCCGTCGCCGACAGCATGAGGAAGCCGACGGCCGCCCAGATGCCGATGACGCCGTGCAGGGAGCGGGTGCGGGCCCGTCCCTTCGTACCCCGGTCGAGCAGGAGGAGTTTGCGGCGGCGCGCGACCCACAGGGCGACGCCGCCGAGGGCGACCACCCACAGCCAGGACGCGGCGAGCTCGCTGTAGTAGCGGCCGGCGTCGCCGAGGTGCAGGTTGCGGTGCAGCTCGTCGATCCAGGAGCGCACGGGCAGCGCGCCCGTCGTGCCGTAGACCGTCTCCTGGCCGAGGACCGCGCCGGTGCCGGGATCGACGAAGACGGCATGCCGGTACGACTCGGCGAACGTGCCGTTGTCGAAGATGACGCGCGTGGTGCCGCCCTCGGGGGCGGGGCGCACGGCGACGAGGTTGGGGACCGTGGTGACCTGTTCGGCGGCGGCCACCTGCTGCGCCAGCGGGACGGGGGCCGCGGCGGCGTTCGCGGGGCGCAGGATGTCGCCGTACATGGCCTTCTCGAGCTGGGGGCTCAGCGCGTAGCCGGCCCCGCTGAGCGCGGCGATCAGCAGGAACGGGCCGATCAGGATGCCCGCGTAGAAGTGCAGCCGCAGCACCAGCGGGCGGATCGACGCCCAGGCGCCGGGCCGGGCGGGCGCGGGCGGGGCTTTCCGGGGGGCGAGGTCACTGGTGGTAGTCAGGGCGGCACTCCGAGGTCGGCGGGGTTGGTCGTCTCCCACAAGTCGCCCGCAGGGCCGAGATAGTTCCCGGCTTGGGAAAGGTAGTGCCTGCTGTACCCCGAAGACGGTAGGTGGCTATATCGATCACGGCCGGGCTTCTCCGTAGCGTTCCCTCTGCGCGCACCGCCCAGAGATTTCGACGGAGAGGTCCCTACCGTGTCCATCCACCCCGATCAGGCCGTCCGGGTCGAGCAGCTCACCCGGACCTACGGCAGCGGCCCGCGCACGGTCACCGCCCTCGCCGGCGTCGACGCCACGTTCACGACCGGCACGTTCACCGCGGTGATGGGGCCCTCGGGCTCCGGCAAGAGCACGCTGCTGCAGACCGCCGCCGGGCTCGACCGGCCCACGTCCGGCCGGGTGTGGGTCGGCGGCACCGAGCTGTCGCGGCTCTCGGAGACGAAACTGACCGAGCTGCGGCGTACGAGAATCGGCTTCGTCTTCCAGGCCTTCAACCTGATCGGCGCGCTGACCGTGCGGGAGAACATCCTGCTCCCGGCCCAGCTGTCGGGCAGTGCCGTCGATCCGGGCTGGTTCGATCAGGTGGTACGCCGCGTCGGTCTCGAGGATCGGCTGGCGCACCGGCCGGCGGCGCTGTCCGGCGGGCAGCAGCAGCGGGTGGCGATCGCCCGGGCGCTGGTGACGCGCCCCGACGTGTTCTTCTGCGACGAGCCGACCGGCGCGCTCGACACGCGTACGGCCGCGGAGGTCCTCGCCCTGCTCCGCGCGGTCGTCGACGACCACGGCCAGACGGTGGTCATGGTGACGCACGACCCGGTCGCGGCCTCGTACGCCGATCGCGTCATGGTGCTGGCGGACGGCCGCATCGTGACGGACATCGCGCAGCCGGGCACCGCCCGCATCGCCGAGCTGCTCACCTCGCTGGACCACCGGCAGGCGTCGGTCGCCGCAGCGGCCCGGGTGGGCTGACCCATGATCAAGCTCGCCGCCCGCATGTTGCGCCAGCGCCCCGGATCGACGGTCGCGACCCTGCTCGCCCTCGCCGTCGGCGCCATGATCCTGTCCGCGATGGGGGTGCTGGTCGAGTCCGGCCTGATGCACCGCGCGGAGCCCCACCGGTACGCCGCCGCCGACGCGATCGTCGCGAACCGGGACCTCACGGTCACCGGCAAGGACCTCGACGGCTCGGCGATCACCAGCACGGTCCCGCTGGAGGAGGGCGGCACGCTCGACGCCGGGCTCGTGGAGGAGCTGGGCCGGATCCCCGGTGTGACCGGGGTCATCGCCGACGTGACGCTGCCGGTGGTGCCGGTCGCCGCGCCGGGAGTGCCGGTCGCGGGACACGGGTGGGGCAGTGCGGCCCTGATGCCGTACGAGCTGACCGCCGGAACCGATCCCGCCCGCAGTGACCAGGTCGTCCTCGACACCCGGCTGGCCGCGGCCGCCGGGGTGGGCCCGGGGCAGCCCGTGGAGCTGCTGGTCGACGGCGTCGCCCGGCAGTACGTCGTCAGCGGCGTCGCCGCGGGCACCCTGGAGGCCGGCACCCGCCCGACGGCCGTGTTCTTCACCGACAAGACCGCCGCGTCCCTGTCGCCGCGTCCCGGCCGGATCGACGCCGCCGGGCTGTTCCTCTCCGCGGACGCCGACCGGGCTGCGGTCCGCGAGCTGGCCGGCAAGGCGGGCGCCCGGGTCTACGAGGGCGACGAGCTGGGGCGCGCCGAGACGTCGGCCGAGGACGGCATGGCGAGCCTGCTGATCCAGATCGGCGCGTCGTTCGGCGGCTACGTGGTGCTGCTGGTCGTGTTCGTGGTCGCCGGCACGGTGGGCCTGTCGATCCGGCACCGGCGCCGCGACCTCGCCCTGCTGCGCGCCGTGGCCGCCACCCCCGGCCAGGTGCGCCGGATGATGCTGGCCGAGGCGACGCTGACCGGCATCGTGGCGTCGCTGATCGGCATCCCCGCGGGGCTGCTCGCCGCCCGCTGGGTGCACGGCGAGCTGGTGGACCGGGGATTCCTGAGCGACACGTTCCCGATGGTCCCCGGCGTGCTCTCCGCCGCCGCGGTCGCGGTGCTCACCGTCGTCGTCGCGGTGCTGGCCGCGCTGCTGGCGGTCCGCCGGCTCAGCGGCATCCGGCCGGCCGAGGCGCTCGGCGAGAGCGCGATCGAGCCGGGGCGCGGCGGCAAGGTGCGCTTCGCGTTCGGCATGGCCACGCTGATCGGCGCGGTCGCCTCCAGCACGGTCACCGTCGCCGCGAGCGGCGAGGTCGCGCTGACCGGCGCGCTGGGCATGCTCTACCTGTTCGTCACCGCGGTCGCGCTGCTCGCGCCGTGGATCAACCTGGCCGCCGCGCGGATGCTGGGCCCGGTCTTCCGGCGGCTGTGGGGCACCAGCGGGCACCTCGCCACCGCCAACCTGCGGGCCAACGCCAAGGGCGGTGCCACGGTCCTGACCGCGCTGGTCCTGTCGGTCGGCTTCGGCGGCTCGGTCTGGTTCCTGCAGGACAACATCGAGCGCGCCACGCTCACCCAGAACCGCGACGGCCTGATCGCCGAGCACATCGTGGCCTCCCCCGCCGGCCTGCCCGAGGGCACGGCCGCCGAGCTGGCCGCGCTGCCCGGTGTGGAAGCGGTCACCCCGATCCGCCGTACGTCGGTGGTCGTGCCGATCATCGGCGGCGAGGCCGAGTCCGTCGCCGCCCAGGCGATCGACCCGCGCGGCGCCGACCGGACGCTCGACCTCGGCGTCACCGACGGCAAACTGTCCGATCTCGACAAGGGAGGCATCGCAGTGTCCAGCATCAGGGCCGGCCAGAAGGGCTGGCAGGCCGGCGACAGCATCGACCTGTGGCTCGGCGACGGAACCCCGATCACGTTGCGCGTCGCCGCCGTCTACGAGCGCGGGCTCGGCTTCGGCGACGTCATCCTGCACCGCGACACGGTGGCGGGGCACACCGCCCGCACCACCGACGACGAGATCCTGGTCGCGGGCGCCCTCCCCGACCCCGAGCTGCCCTTCGCCCTCGTCGGCGACGCCGCCGGCCGGACCGGGGAGGTGGCCGCCGACCTGGCGCTGAGCGCCTGGCTCAACAAGCTGCTGGTCGGCGTCATGGTCGGCTACTCGGCCCTCGCCGCCGCGAACACGATGGTGATGGCGGCCCTGGCCCGGCGCCGCGAACTCGCCATGCTGCGCATCGTCGGCGTCACCCGGCGCCAGGCCCGCCGCATGGTCAACGCCGAACAGGCCGGGCTGCTCGGGGTGGCGGTGGTCCTCGGCGCGGGCATCGCCGGGGTCACGCTGACGGCGGTGGTGAACGCGCTCACCGGGAGCCCGCTGCCGTGGATCCCGGCGCTGGGGTGGGTGGTGGTGCTGGGTGGGGCGGCGCTGCTGGCGCTGGGGACGACGATCCTGCCGGTGCGGCGGCTGTTGCGGACGCCGCCGATCGAGCACATCGGGCTGAAGGAGTAGCGGATTGTGGGGATCGGCCGCACGGAGCGCTTCTCGCGCGTTCCGGGCGGCCGATCGCGTCCGTGGTGCGCTGCGGGCGGCGTTGTGGGGGCGCTGCGGGCGGCACTGCTGGCCGCGGACGGCACTGCTGGCCGCGGGGGCGGGC
>CAKUMG010000519.1 GCA_934667465.1 uncultured Actinoplanes sp.
CAGCAGCACCTTGTCCGCCGCGGGCCGGGTCCACGGCGCCGGGTCGGCGAGGATCGGGCCCACGAAGTCGTAGACGGCCGGGTCGACCCGGTCCGCGAACGGCTGCATCGCGCGGGGGATCAGGGCCAGGCACTTCTCGGGGCGGCCCATGAACGCGAGGCTGTCGGTGACGGACGACCCCTGCTCGGTCAGCCACCGCTCGAAGCGGCGGTAGTAGTCGGCGCCCCGCGGGTCGGCCCGCATCGCGCCGACGATCTCGGCGGTGTCCTGCTCGTAGCCGTCCCAGGCCACCGACGCCGGCGACAGCTGGATCGCGGGGATGCCCCAGCGCTCGGCCAGGATCCGGGCGGGCGCGCCGGCGATGTCGTACAGGAACAGGTCCGGCCGGTCGTGCTCGTAGGCCGCCTCGAGCTGCGGCAGCATCGCGATGCCGTCGTCGAGGAAGATCGTGACCTGGTCGATCGGATCGCCGGACCAGTCGTCGTCGTGGGTGGGGAGCGTCGACTCGTACGGTTTCAGCTCCGCGCCGACGCCCGCGATCGGCTCGGCGAAGGACGGTGCGTTCGCATACGTGACCCGGTGCCCGCGCCCCACCAGGGTGCGCAGGATCTCCAGGCTCGGGTTGACGTGGCCGTGGGCCGGGATGCTGACCATGGCGATGTGCGGCACGATGACTCCTTGTCGGTGGCGAGACGCGGCGTCTCGTCTCGCCACAGCGTGCCCGACGCCGCGTACGGAGTCAAGACGGTCCGTCTCGTCTCGCAAGAGATAGGATGGCCGCCGTGACGCCACCCGATCCCGCCCGCCGCAACGAGCGCTCCCGGCGCGCGGTGCTCGAGGCCGCCCGCACGCTGATGGCCGAGTCCGGCTACGACGAGCTGACCGTGGAGGCCATCGCGGCCCGCGCCGGCGTCGGCAAGCAGACGATCTACCGCTGGTGGCGCGGCAAGGGCGCGGTGATCCTCGACGCCCTCACGGACGCGTTCACCGATCCCGGTGCCCTCGCGCTGCCCGACACCGGGGATCTGACTGCCGATCTGCGTACGGTCATCCGCGCGACAGTCGCCGAGTTCGCCGACCCGAAGCTGTCGGCCAGCACCCGCGCGCTCACCATCGAGACCCTCAAGGACGACGACCTCGCCGGCCGGGTCCGCGACCAGCTGTTGCGCCCGCAGCTCGACGCGGTCCGCGCCCGCCTCGAAGCCGCCCGTGCCGCCGGTCAGATCCGCGCCGGCGCCGACCTCGATCAGGTCGTGGAGCTGCTGTTCGGCCCGATCTACCACCGCTGGCTGCTGCGCACCGGCCCGCTCACCGACGCCTGGGCCGACGGCCTCGTCGACCTGACCCTGGCCGCCGTCACCCCCGCCCGCTGAGCATGCTCCACTGAGGACGCCCCGGCGTGGGAGACTGCCGGGGTGGCGCTGGTTCTGGACACCGGGACGCTCGAACCGCGGGAGCGGGCGGAGGCGGTGCGCCACGTCATGCGTACGGCGAGAGTGCCCGCGACCTTGATCCATGAGGACGAGGACCGGGTGCGCGCGCGGATGGACCTGTGGCCGCTCGGCGGGGACACGACGTTGTTGCACCGCACCGGGTCGGGGCTGCTGCTGCGGCGCAACGAGCGGCAGGTGCGGCGGGTGGCCGAGGAACGGTTCGGGTTCGTGGTGGTCGGGCCGGGGCGGTGGAGCTTCGCGCAGCACGACGGGGATCGGCGCGAGCAGGCGCGCGGCTGGGGGATGCTGGCGGTCGACCAGGCGGCGCCGTACGAGTTCGGGCGGTACGGGGACGGCTCCGTCGTCACGGTCAACATCGACCGCGCGGCGCTCGGGCTGCCGCGGGCGCTGGTGCGCCGGGCGGCGCACCGGCTGGCGAGCAGCCCGCTGCACGGCCTGGTCCGGGACCACCTGCTCGGGCTGGCGCGCGACGGGGATGCCGTGCCACCCGGGCCCGCCGCGGAACTGCTCGGCTCGGCCACCACCGACCTGCTGCGCGCGCTGGTCACGACGGCGCTGCCCGGTGAGCTGCCGCGCCCCGACGACGATGCGGCCGCGCTGGTCACCCAGACCCGGATGTACGTGCGGCGGCACTTCGCCGATCCGGCGCTGACCCCGGAGCGGATCGCGCGGGCGCACGCCGTGTCGGTGCGCCGGCTCTACGCCGCGTGGCAGGGCTCCGGTCAGACCCTGGCAGGGCACATCATGGCCGTACGCCTGCGTGCCGCCCGCGTCCTGCTCGCCGCCCCGGCGGCCGGGCCGCCCGCGATCGGTGCGGTCGGCCGGGCGTGCGGCTTCGTCGACATGACCCATTTCGCGCGGCGTTTCCGGCAGGCGTACGGGATGTCGCCTCGCGAGTTCCGGCACAGCCAGCACAGTTCCGCGCATTCCTAGAACACCGCGGGGCCCCGTGCTCGACTAGCCTCGACGGCAGTCCATCGAGGAGGGATGTCCGCAGCCGTGGACGAAGCGACGGAACTCGTGGGCCGCGACGACCAGATCGGGCGGCTGCACGCGCTCCTCGACGGCGCGCGCGAGCGCCGCGGGGGAGCGCTGGCCCTGCGCGGCGAGGCCGGCATCGGCAAGTCGGCGCTGCTGGCGCACGCCGCGGCGGCGGCCACCGGGCGCGGCATGCTGATCCTGTCGGTCGCCGGGGTGCAGGCCGAGGTGCGGCTCCCGTACGCGGGACTGCAGCGTCTCCTGCACCCGCTGCGCGCGGCACCGCCGGAGGGCCCGCCGCTGGCCATGGCGGAGGGGCTGCTCGAGCTGCTCGGCGCGCGCGACGGGCCGGTGCTGCTGGCCGTCGAGGACGCCCAGTGGCTCGACGAGGCGTCCTGGGAGGTGCTGACGTTCGCCGCCCGGCGGCTGTCGGCGGACCGGATCGCGGTGGTGCTGACCGCGCGCGAGGGCGACGACACCGGCCGCCGGCTCGGCGTCGCGGGCCTGCCGGAGTGCCGCCTCGAACCCCTCGGCGCGCCGGAGGCGGGCACGCTGCTCGACCGGGTCGCGCCCGGGCTGCCCGCGGTGCTGCGCGAGCGGGTGCTCGACGCCGCGGCCGGGAACCCGCTGGGGCTGGTGGAGCTGGGCACGGCCGTCGCGCGTACGGGTGTCTCGGCGCTCCTGCCGAACTGGCTGCCGCTGAGCACCCGGGTCGAGCAGACCTTCTCCGCGCTCGTGGCGGAGCTGCCCGCCGCGACCCGCGCGCTGCTGCTGGTGGCCGCGCTCGACGACGGCGACGACCTGGACGAGGTGCTGACCGCCACGACCGGCCTGGGCGACGGCCCGGTGACCGCCGAGGACGCCGAGCCCGCCGCCGCCACCCGGCTGATCGCCGTCGACGACGGCTACCGGCTGCGTTTCCGGCACCCGCTGCTGCGCTCGGCGGTGCAGCGGATGGCCGGTGCTGCCCAGCGCCGCCGCGCGCACGCCGCCCTCGCCGCCGCGACCGTCGCCGACCCGGACCGGCAGCTGTGGCACCTGGCCGCCGCGGCGACCGGACCCGACGAGAAGCTGGCCCGCCGGCTGACCGAGGTCTCCGAGGTGGCGCTGCGGCGGCACGCGATCGCCGCCGCCCTGGCCGGGCTGGAACGCGCGGCCCGGCTCAGCCCCGACCCGGCCGACCGGGCGCGCAGGCTGCTCGGTGCCGCGGACGCCGCCCACTTCCAGGGCGACGCGCACACGGCCCGGCGGCTGCTGCGGCAGATCGAGCCGGACGTGCTGCGCCCCGAGGACTTCCCGCGGTTCGGCGCGCACCGGGAGTTCTATCTCGGCACCGGGTGGAGCGGCAGCGTGCCGCTGAGCCGGCACGCCGGGATGATCGACGGGATGCGCCGCGCCGGGGACCCGGTGGGCGCGCTGCGCTCGCTCGCCCAGATCGCCCTGCGGGTGCACTACGCCAACGTGGACGGCGACGTCCGGTCCCGGCTGCTGGGCGCGGCCGACGGGATCGTGGCGGCGCTGCCGGAACCGGGCGACCGGGCGGCGCTGGCAGCGAACGTCGCCATGGTCGCGCCGATCGAGCGCGGGCGGGCCTGCCTGGCGGAGCTGACCCCGCTGCGCCGCCGGCTCGACCTGCCCCCGGAACAGCATGCCCAGGCCTGCATGGGCGCGAACGCGCTGGGCGCGTTCGACATCGCCGCCTCCCTGGGCGCCCTGGCGGTGCCCGGGCTGCGTGACCAGGGCCGGCTGGGCTCGCTGGCGCAGTGCCTGACCAGCCTGTCCTTTGCCGCCTCCGGGCTCGGGGACGCCCGGCGCGCGCTCGCGGCCGCGAGCGAGGCGGAGAGCCTCGCCGCCTACTCGGGCCAGGGTTCCTTCGCGCTGACCGCCCGGCTCCTGCGGGGCCTCGCCCACGCGCTGGACGGCGACACGACGGCGGCGCGGGAGCTGGCTGACGCGGCCGAGGCGGTGCTGCTGCCGGGCACGATGTACCCGATGCTGGCCCTGGTCCAGCGCGTGCGCGGGGTCGCCGAGCTGGCCGACGGGCGGCCCGAGCAGGCCTTCCAGGAGCTGCTCCGGATGTTCCTGCCGGACGAGATCGCCTACCACCCGTACGTGCGCCTGAACATGATCGGCCACCTCGCCGAGGCGGCGGTCCTGGCGGGCCGGCTCGACGGGCTGCGGGAGATCGTCGCGCTGGTGACCCCGCCGGCGCGGGAGAGCGGCAGCCCGGCGGCGCGGGTGGGGCTCACGTACGCGGCGGCGGTGCTGGCCGGCGACGAGGAGGGCTTCCGGGCGGCGCTCGCCACCGGGTTCGGCGACTGGCGCTTCGACCGGGCCCGGACCCAGCTCGCCTACGGCGCCTGGCTGCGCCGCCACCGCAGGGCCGGGGACAGCCGCCCGCTCCTGCGCGAGGCCGCGGCCACCTTCGACGCGCTCGGCACGACGCCGTGGGCCGGGCGGGCGCGCGACGAACTGCGCGCCTCGGGGGAGACCCGGCGACGACCGGCCGGCACGCTCGACGCCCTCACCCCGCAGGAGCAGCAGATCGCGCGGCTCGCGGCGGCCGGGCTCAGCAACCGGGACATCGCCGAGCGGATGTTCCTGTCGCCGCGTACGGTCAGCACCCACCTGTACCGGATCTACCCCAAGGTCGGCGTACGCACCCGGGGCGAACTCGCCGCCCTGCTCGCCACCGGAACTGCCTGAACGGCCGCGCCGCCCCGCGCTGCGCTGCCCCGCGCCGCCCCGCCCCGCGCTGCGCTGCCC
>CAKUMG010000520.1 GCA_934667465.1 uncultured Actinoplanes sp.
CGGGCGACCAGGCCACCTCGACGCTGAGGGCGGGATCGGTGTGCCGGGCGACGAGCTGCTCGACCCACTCGGCGGTGCCGACCGGGACGGTGGACTTGCCCACGATCAGGGCGCGCCGGGTCAGGTGCCGGGCCAGGTTGGTGACCGACGCCTCCACATAGGCGAGGTCGGCACCCATGCCGTCGGCGCGCTGGGGCGTGCCGACGCAGATGAAGTGCACGTCCGCGAAGTCGGCCACCTCCTGGTAGGAGGTGGTGAAGCGCAGCCGCCCGGCGGCGAGGTTGGCGCGCAGCAGCTCGTCGAGGCCCTGCTCGTGGAAGGGCACCTGGCCGGCCGACAGCTTGGCGATCTTCGGCTCGTCCACGTCGAAGCCGAGCACGTCGTAGCCCAGCTCGGCGAAGCAGATGGCGTAGGTCGCACCGAGATAGCCCGTGCCCAGGAACGCGAGCCGCGGGCGCGACGCCCCGGAGGGCACCTCCACCTCGCTGAACGCGGCGACGGGCGAAGCGGTCGGGTACGGGATGGTCACGCGGGGGACTCCTGTCGGCGCGGGGCTCACCTGAGGGGGCTCGCCTTCGGGCCAGAAGGATAGTGCGAACACCCTACGCGTCGGTAACATAGGCGTTCCGAGGGCGAGAGAGGGCGCAAAATGTCCGAGTTCGACGTGTACCAGCTGCCGGAAGACCACGAGACGATCCGCGCGGCGGTCCGCGAGGTCTGCGACGCCCGGGTGGCGCCGAACGCGGCCGAGGCGGACGAGAGCGCGGAGTTCCCGAAGGCCTCGTACGACGCCCTGCGCTCCTCGGACTTCCACGCCCCGCACATCCCCGCCGAATACGGTGGCGCGGGCGCTGACGCCTTGGCCACCGCCATCGTCATCGAGGAGGTGGCCCGCGCCTGCGCCAGTTCCTCGCTGATCCCCGCGGTCAACAAGCTCGGCACGATGCCGATCCTGCTCGCCGGCTCGCCCGAGCTGAAGGCGCGCTATCTGACCCCGGTCGCCGCCGGCGAGGCGATGTTCTCCTACTGCCTCTCCGAGCCGGAGGCGGGCAGCGACGCCGCATCGATGACGACCAGAGCGGTCCGCGACGGCGACCACTGGGTGCTGAACGGCGTCAAGCGCTGGATCACCAACGCCGGCGTCTCCGAGTACTACACGGTCTTCGCGGTCACCGACCCCACGGCGCGGTCCAGGGGGATTTCCGCGTTCGTCGTGGAAAAGGGCGACGAGGGCGTCAGCTTCGGGGCGCCGGAGAAGAAGCTGGGCATCAAGGGCAGCCCCACCTGCGAGGTCTACTTCGACAACGTACGCATCCCCGCCGACCGCATGATCGGCGACGAGGACACCGGCTTCGCCACGGCCATGCGGACCCTGGACCACACCCGCGTGACGATCGCCGCGCAGGCCGTGGGAATCGCGCAGGGGGCGCTCGACTTCGCCCTCGGATACGTCAAGGAGCGCAAGCAGTTCGGCAAGCCCGTCAGTGACTTCCAGGGCATCCAGTTCATGCTCGCCGACATGGGCATGAAGCTCGAGGCGGCCCGCCAGATGACCTACGTCGCCGCGGGCAAGAGCGAGCGCGGCGACGCCGATCTGACCTACTTCGGCGCCGCCGCGAAATGCTTCGCCTCCGACGTGGCCATGGAGATCACCACGGATGCGGTGCAATTGCTGGGCGGATACGGATACACCCGCGACTACCCGGTCGAGCGCATGATGCGCGACGCCAAGATCACCCAGATCTACGAGGGTACGAACCAGGTGCAGCGCATCGTGATGGCCAGGCAGCTCCTCAAGGGCTGACGAAGGCCTCGGTCCGCCGGGGTTCAGGCGGCCAGGACGATGACCTTTCCCGGGATGCGGCCCGCGGCTGCCTCGGCGTGCAGGGCGGGCAGCTCGGTCAGGGGGATGCGGCGGGTGACCTCGACCCGCAGTTCCCCCTTGTCGACCAGGGTGACGAGCTCGGTGAGGCGCTCGCGGTTCGGCAGCACGAACACGGTCGCCGCGGTGACACCGCGGGTCTCGTCGCTGGGGGTGGCCATGAAGGCGGTGGTGCTGACCACCTTGCCGCCGTCGCGGACCAGGGTCACCAGCGTGGTGAACTGCTCGGGGGTGATCGGGGCGAGGTTGAGCAGCACGTCGACCGGCTGGTCGGCAGCGGTCACCACGTCCGTGGTGGTGTAGTCGATGATCTCGTCCGCTCCCGCTGCCTGGACGGCCTCTCGGCTGCGGGCGGTGGCGGTGGCCACGACGTGCGCGCCCGCTCGCTTCGCCAGGGCGATGGCGTACTTGCCGACCACGCCTCCGGCGCCATTGATGAGAACGCGCTGACCTGCCTGCAGGGCGCCGTCGTCGAAGAGGGCCTGCCAGGCCGTCAAGGCCACCGAGGGCAGGGCCGCCGCGTCGGCGAGCGGGATGGTCGTGGGCGCCTTGACCAGGCGATCCGCCGGGACGGTGACGTACTCCGCCGCGCCTCCGTCGCGTTCCATGGGCAGGAACCCGATCACCGCATCCCCCGCCTCGAGGCCGCCGACGCCCTCGCCGAGCGCGTCGACCGTGCCGGAGACGTCATAGCCGGGCACGTGCGGCAGGACGACCGGGATGGGCAGGAAGCCCGCCCGCATGCCGTTGTCGGCGGCGTTGAACGCCGAGGCCGCCACCCGGATCCGTACCTCGCCGGCGCCCGGGGCGGGCTGCTCGACATCCTCGTAGCGCAGGACCTCGGGACCGCCGACCTCGTGGAAACGCACTGCCTTCATCGCTGAGCCCGCTTTCGTGATGGTTCCGTCCGGTGACGTCAACCAACCTCGCAGGTTCGGGCGGCGCTAGCCTGGGCCAGATCGGCCCACCCGGAAATGAACCCCTCAACTCGGGGATTGACGTTTGACCAGATGCTGTGCGTAAAGCGCCGGGCAGGGATGGTGGAGGCGCCTGGAGGCTAGCTGCGGCACTCCAGGCGCCGTTCTCACCTAACCCTGCGACCGCGGCCGGCCGAGCGGGGCACGGTGACATTGGCGAAGACGGAGCATGGCCTGGGCGAGGGCTCGGCCGGTGCGACCGTTGCCGGCAACGAACGGGTGGGCCGTCTCGAACTGGGCGTGGGCGGCGGCCACCTGGACGGCAACCCGTACCGTGGCGCGCTGTTTCGCTTCGGTTCTACTCCCTCAGGCGATGGGGATTCGGGAACGGTGCTCCAGCGATCAGGCTGCTCAGGCTTCAGGCGCAACCCATCGGTAGCGACGTTTGGGGCTCCGGGTAGGTCCTACGGCCTCGATAGTCTGGGTTTTGGCCAGAGCGCGGAGGTGATTCAAGACGGCATTACGGGACAGCCCCGTCATCTCAACGAGCTCGCCTGCTGTCGCTTCTCCACGTGCCTTGAGCGCTTCGGCGACATCGGGCGGCGATTGAGGCGAGAGCGTCGAGAAGAGGTCGGGAGCTTCTGACCGGCCTGAGGCTGCGGGGTCGAGGACATACCGCGCATAGCGCCTGCCGCCCTCCTTCACTGCCAGTCCTTGACCGACGAGGTCACGGAGGACCTGGCCGGCTGCTACGCGGTCCACTCCCCACTGCCTGAGCATCTCGTTAGTCAAGTAGTCATCGCGCAGCATGGCGAGAGCGAGATGATGCGCCTGCGTGGGCAGGTGGGCCCCAAGTCGCGAGATCCAGCCGCGGACTTCGGGGCTGAGGAGTTCCGACCGGGCCATGGTGACCACGAAGCTGGCAATCGAGCTGCGAAAGCTGGGTCGGGGGAGTCCGCGGCGCCGGGCCACGGCCAGCATCGCGGGGATGCCCGAGGATCTGTTCTCTGCCACGAGTTCGTTCGATGACGGCAGGTAGGTATCTGCGAGGAGGCTGCTCAGTACCGCGTTCCGAGACGACGAAATGCCTTCCTCGCCGAGTTCGTCGACGATGACTCCGCCGTAGAGTCCCCCAGGGCTGCGGACGACGAGACGATCGGGGAACAGTTCGATCTGTACTTGAGTGCCTCTGGTCACCGGACTGTAGTCGCGGTGCATCAGGGCGTTGACGACTGCCTCGCGTACCGCTTCCAAGGGGTATTCGACTTCATCCACGCGTGAGCCGTGTTCGCTGATAACTGCTCGGACCGCGAGGTTGCGGCGAAGCATGGACAGCGTCGTCTCGACCATTTCGGGGATGGGGCCACGGACTGTCTGGTTGTCGAGGAACCGGGTTCCGGAGCTGGAGTCCGGGCCATGCACGACGACGGAGACCATCAGCTGGGGAAAGAACTGCTGTGGAAACTGGCCGAAGGCCAACAAACCTGCCAGCGTCAGCGGGGCGTCCGCCGAACGCCCGGCGGTGATGCCCAGACGAAAGAGGACCGTCGTGTCGTCGGACTGCGCGAGTTTGGGGAACCCGACCCGTACCCGTCGCAGAGTGCGCCGTACTGCCTCCTCATCCAGGTCCTCCACGGATGTTCCGTCGATGACCTCGCGGTCGTAGACCGGTTGAGTACGGGCCGCCATGATGAGGGCGATCTCGGCCTCGGTCATGTGTCGATCGCCGTCTCCTCCGCGCAGGTAGGAACCACCGGAGATTCCCTGCGCGGTGACGTAGACGGGGCGTCGATCCGCCGACATCGGGGGAACCTCGGCCGCGACCAGCCGCTGGCCCTCGACATCGACGATTTCGGTGCTGATCTGGAGCGGGGGAGTGATGTCGTCTCGTGACATCTGCACCAGCGCGTCACGAAGAGAGCTGGGGTCGGTCAGCTCGACCACGCTGAAGCCGCTCGCCTCGTCAACGCCGAGCAGGATCGTCCCGCCATCGGTATTCGAAAAGGCAGACAGCGTCTCGCGCACCGCCTTGGGTAGCCTGCCCGCGGCGCGTTTCGCCTCGATTCGTGTCGGTTCGTCACCCATCCGACGCAACGTGGCCAGGGCTTCCCTGACGCTTTCAGCGCTCATAGGTGCATCTCATCACCCAGTCTTCACACCTCGCAAGGGATGTGCGAAGAAAAGTGTGAAGCGGTGTGAAGTCGTGTGAAGACTGCGCCGCGTTATCGAGCTACGGATGGCGTGGATGCGCTTTCGTGATGGTTCCGTCCGGTGACGTCAGCCAACTTTGCAGGTTCGGGCGGCGCCAGCCCGGGCAGATCGGCCCACCCGGATCGGAAACCCACACCAAGGGTTGACC
>CAKUMG010000521.1 GCA_934667465.1 uncultured Actinoplanes sp.
GAGCAGGGCGCGCTCGGCGGGCAGCCAGGCGTGCGCCGTGCGGTAGCCCATGGTGATCGCGCCGCGTACCGACTCGGTGCGCAGCGGCATCGCGGCCAGCGCTCGGATGCGGCGCTCGTGCCGGTCGTTCGCCACGCCGGCCAGCGGGGACCCGTCGGCGGTGAACGCCGAGCGGCCGGTGCCCGCGGCCTGCGCCACCGGCGAGGCCGGGTCGGCGGTGATGCGTTTCCACCGCGGGGGCAGCCGCTCGTCGGCCTCGTCGACCATCTCGCCGCGGATCCGCCGGACCAGCCGGTAGCCCGCGCCGTCGTCCACCGCGAACACGCAGTGGTCGACGTCGAAGGAGGCCATCGCGTACGACAGGACGACGCGCGCCACGTCGTCGACGGTGAGCGCCGCCGCCAGCCGGGCCGTCAGCTCGCCCAGGCTCTGCAGCCGGCGGGTGACCTGGGTGGTCTCGGCGGCGACGGTGAGCACCGCGGCGACCCCGCCCCGCAGGTCGTGCACCGCCGAGTGCCCGCGGGTGAACGAGGCCTGCTCGACGTGGCTGCCGCGCGGGACCGCCACCTGCGCCTCGGCCTCCAGGAACGGCCGGCCGGTGCGGAACACGTCCGCCACGATGCCGCCGAGCCCGTCGGCGGCCCACCCGTCGCCGAACACCTCCGCCGCCGGGCAGCCCATCGCCGCGGGATGCTTCGCGCCCAGGACGTCGGCGAACGCGTCGTTGTAGATCAGCACGAACTGCTCGCCCACGGTCAGCGACATCGGGACCGGCGAGGACAGCAGCAGCTCGGTCGTGGCCCGGACCGCCGGATCCCAGCGGTCCCGCGGGCCCAGGGGCGTGCGCTCCCACGGGTGCGCCCCGACCAGCGCGGCGCAGCCCGGCACGGACCCCGGTGCATCCCCGGGCTGAGCGGGCAGCGTCGTCATCGCGGAAGAGCTCCCCATGCCGACCATGCCATGAGCGTAGCCCGCTTCCGCCGTTCGGACGATGGGGGCACCGGCCGGACGTCCGGATCCACCCCATACGCCAGGAGGAATCCCCGCGTGTCGCCCGGTGCGCCCCGCGTCCGGTGCGCTTCGACGCCCACCGATCTACTCTCGTGCGCATGACCGGGTCCGTGAACGACGCGCTGCGGGACATGTGGCGCTCCGTGCTGCTCTTCATCCCCGCCGCCCTCGCCTTCGTCGCCATCCTGATCGCCGGCTACGTGCTGGCCCGCCTCCTGCGCACCGGGGTCGCCAAAGCGCTGCACAAGGCCGGCTTCGACCGCGTCGTGGAGCGCGGCGCCGCCGGCCGGGCGCTCGGCGAGCGGATCGCGCCCAGCCAGCTCTGCGCGAAGATCGTCTTCTACGCGGTCCTGCTGGTGGCCCTGCAGCTCGCCTTCGGCATCTGGGGCCCGAACCCGGTCAGCGACCTGCTCACCGCGCTGGTCTCGTGGCTGCCCCGTGCGTTCGTGGCCGTCGTGATCGTGGTGGTCGCCGCGGCCGTCGGCGGCGCGGCCCGCGACCTGATCGGCAGCGCGCTCGGCGGCCTGCCGTACGGGCGGCTGCTCGCCCGCGTCGCGTACGGGACGATCCTGGGTCTTGGATCGATCGCCGCCCTGGATCAGGTGGGCATCGCCACGGCGGTGACCCGCCCGGTGCTGATCGCGGTGCTGGCGACGGTCGCCGGCGTGGTGATCGTCGGGGTCGGCGGCGGTCTGATCCGGCCCATGCAGGGCCGGTGGGAGGTGTGGCTGGAGCGCGCCGGGACCGAGTCGGCGGTCATCCGCGAGCACGCCCGCGAGGCACGGCGGGCGGCCGCGGAGGAGAAGGCGCGCGAGGAGGCCCGCCGGATCGTCGAGGAGCAGGAGCGGCGGGCCCGGGAGGAAGCGCGGCTGGCCGAGGAGGAGGCGCGCCGCGCCGAGGAGGAAGCGCGCCGCGCCGAGGAGGAGCAGCGGCGGGCCGCCGAGGAGGCCGAGGCGCAGCGGGTCGCGGCGGCGCGGGAGGAAGAGGAGCGCCGGTTGCACGAGTTGCGCGAGCAGGAGGAGCAGAAGGCGCGCCGGGACGCGCAGGAGCGGGAGGCCCGGCTGGCCGAGGAGCAGCGCCGGATCCGGCAGGCCGAGCGGGAGCGCGAGGGGCGCCTCGCCGAGCAGGCCCGCGCGTCGGGGGACCAGACGGTGATCATCCCGATGCAGCGCACGCCGCGGGACTCGCACCCGGTGCCGGGCTTCGGCGACGACCGCACCGAGCCGCTCGGGCCGGTGGGCGACCGCACCGAGCCGCTCGGGCCGGTGGACGAGCGCACCGAACCGCTCGGTCGCGAGGACCCGGGCCGCCCGGACGACGGCGGCGACGAGCGCGACCGGCCGCCCGCCACGTAGGCGGGGCCGGCACCCTCGTGGAAGGCGCCGGCCCCGGAAACGTCGGTATGGCCTGTTGCGGTCGGAGGGGCGGTCAGCGCCCCGCGGGCATCGTGCGGGCGAGCGAGCAGACGGCGAGCAGGCGGTTCAGCACCCAGTCGTTGCGCGACCAGTCGATCGGGCCGGCCGGCGGGCGCCAGCCGTGCTTGAACGCGGCATCGCGGACCCCCTCGGCGTACGCGGCGAGGATGATCGGCGTCAGCGGGCGCACCTCGGTCGAGAGGCTGTCGCGGATACCCGCCTCGTGCTGGTCGACGGTGGCGAGCAGCCCCGGGGAGCGGACGGCGGCCTCGAGACCGACGAGGCCGACGGCGTTCATCAGCTCGTCGAGGCAGGCGTGGGCGGAACGCAGGGCAGCGCGGGCGGCAGCGCCGCTGAACAGGCCATTCATAGGTACAGAAGGTAGGGAGCCCAGGGTAGCGAAAGGTTCGCCCGATCGGTGCAGATCGGTTGAACTCTCGCCGGCGGGGAAAGAGGGACGGCATGACGGTTCCCGACGACGCCCACCGCCGCCCCGAGGGGCTCGACGACACGACCGTCGAAGCGCTCGGCAAGCTGAGCGAGTCGCTGGAGACGGTCGAGCGGATGCGCGGGCACCTCTACTCGTTCCACCAGCTCACGGGCAAGGCCGACCTGGGCCTCGACGAGGCGGTCCAGCTCTTCCGCAAGGCGGGGCACACGGCCGTCGCGGAGCGGATCGAGCGGGAGCTCATCGGCCGCAACGTGATCCCCGGCCGCTGGACGTTCCAGCTGGTGGAGGAGTTCGACGACGGCTACTGGGGCGAGTTCCGCGAGGTCGAGCGCGCCGCCCGCGACGAGCTGGCCGGCGGGCGGCGGCACCTCTACGAGGCGGAGATGAAGGAACGACGCCGTACGCCGGGCCGCGCCGGCCACGAATCGAGGCCCTGACCGGGCGCGGCGGGACGCACCAGGGGCGTGACCGGGCGTGCCGAGGCCACGACTGACCCCACCCGGGGCTTCCGCGCGTCCGCGTGAGCCGGGTGATCCGCTGCGCTGCTGACGCCTGACCGAGGCTTCGGTGCCCTGGCGGCGTGCGACGCCGATGTGGGCCGCGGGGCGGCCGTTGGGGGAGCCAGGATCCTGCTGCGGGTGCCCGTTACTCCGCTTCGAGCCCGGCGGGGCGACGGCGCTGCGCGTCGTCAGCCATGATCACCGTGGCGACGACGAGCGAGACGACGACGGCGAAGAGCCACGAGGCGTCGTCGATCAGGGAGGCGGCCAGCGGCGCCTGGAACGCGGCGAGCAGGAAGCCCACCCAGGCGAGACGGCGCTGCTTCTCGGAGAGGAAACCGGCAGATCGCATTCGGCCAGTCTGGCGCGAATCGGGCGCGTCGCCGTCACCCTTTCGGCCGATCTCGGGTTGTCCGATGGTGCCCACTGCGCAGCGTCGCCGACGATCAACCCGGGGTGCAGAATCCCTCTTTGCCCTGGTCACGCTGGTTCTGGTGGCCGCGTGCTCCGGACCGGCCGACTACCCGGGGGAGGTTCGCGATTCCGCTGCGTCACCGCACCCGCACTCTGGCGCGTCGCGGAACCCGGCCGGCGCCGCCCCGCTGCGGGACCGGCTCTCCGGCGCCCCGCTGCCCTACGAAGTAACCGCCGACCTGGCCGGCCGGACTGCCGCGACACTCACGGTCGGTGACGCCGCGTCCAGGGTCGTGGTGCGGGCCGTGACTCTGCCGGGGAGGCTCTACCGGATCAGCACCCCGGCCGGCTCCGGGCTGGCGCCGCGGCTCGCCGGGGCACCCGGAAGGCAGCGGCTCACGCTCGTGCCGACCGGCGCGGACGGGCCCGACGCCGTCGAGATCCTGCTCAACCGCGCCGTGCGCTGGGACCTGCGGCTGCCGGCCGGCGCGGGAGAGAAGCACCTGGACCTGACGTCGGGGCGGCTGCGGCGGCTGGTGCTCGGCTCCGCCGCGGGCCTGGTGACGCTGCGCCTGCCCCGCCCCGCCGGCCCGGTGCCGATCGTGGTCACCGGTCCGGTGGGGGAGCTGACGGCCGAGGCCCCCGCGGGGACCCCGGTCCGGTTGCGGCTGCGCGGCGGCGCCGGGTGGGTCACGGTGCCGTGGGCCACCCCGGAGCCCGCCGCGCCGGGCGTCGTCACTGCCACGGCCGACTACCGTACGGTCCGCGGTCGTTATGCCGTGGACGTCCGCCCTGAGGCCGGGCGGATCACCGTGACGCAGCCGGCGGTCAGTGCGGGCCGCTGCGTCCCGTCGTGCTCGGCCGGAACTCCCGGTCGGGGTCGGTAGCCCCGGCGTCGGGCTGGTCGCCCACCCGCGCGTCGTGCCCGAAGGCCTGCTCCTCGCCGGCGTCGTTGTCCGTGGGGTCGCCCTGCCCGTCGGTGTCCCAGGTCGCCATCGCGCCGGCCAGGTCGGCCGTCGACAGCCGCTCCTCGTCGCGCCACACGCCGTCGTTCTCGCGATCAGTCATGCCCTTCGCCTACCCCGGATACGGTCCGCTCATGCGTGGTCCCTGCCGCCCCACTCCCATTGCGCACAACTTGATTGCGCACAACTTAATTGCGCGCAATCAAGTTGTGCGCAATCTTTTCCGGCGCGCGGCCCGGAGGTGATCATGGCCGCCGGGATCGAACCGTGGACCGAGCTGCGGAGGGGGCGGCGGCGCGAAAGTGCGCGCGGACCCGCGTACGAGGGAAAGCAGTTCATCTGTTTCGGGAACAAGAAAAGCCGCCGGGAAACCCGGCGGCTTTTCTCACAGTG
>CAKUMG010000522.1 GCA_934667465.1 uncultured Actinoplanes sp.
ACTTCGTCCGCACGCTCGTCGACCTCGCCGTCCACCTCGGCATGGCGACGGTGGCGGCCGGCCTGGCACTCGGCCTGACCGGCCGCACCCCGGCACCGGCGCCGGCGCCGGCATTGGCATCGGCATCGGCATCGGCATCGGCATCAGCCGTATCGGACGCACCGGCACCGGCTCCGGCCGCATCGGACGTTCTGGCACCGACTGCTTCGGCCCCTTCGGACGCTTCGGCCCCTTCGGATGCTTCGGACGCTTCGGACGCTTCGGACGCTTCGGACGCTCCGGCGGCGAAGGCGCGGGTGCGGAAGAGGAAGCAGCCGGGGGCCGACGTCGAACACGCGCACGACACGCCGGACGCGGAGCGGTTCAACACCGAGGGCACGACCCTGGCGTACGCGCCGCGCGCCGCCCCGGAGCCGGCGGTGACCGACCCGGGCACCGAGCCGACGATCGTCGACCTGCTGGCCGCGCTGCCGCTCGAGGACCCGCGCCCCGCCGCCCGGCACCGGAGCATGACCATCGATGTACGCGAGGACGGGGTGGCGGACGTGCCGGATGTGATGATCCTGCCCGAGCCGGAGAACAACCGGCCGACGGTGCCGCTCGAGCGGGGGCCGGTGCCCGGGCAGGCGCCGCCGGAGCGCCCCGCCGCGGCCGCACCGAACCGGCCCCGGACCGGGCGGGACAGCGCCTACGCCGACCGGCTCCTGCAGGACCGCGTGCGGGCCGAGCGTACGGCCGCCCTGCTGGAGACCTCGCCGTTCTGGCAGGCCGAGGCCGGGGGCACGATCGCTGCCGCCCCGGCGCCCGTGCGTCCCGCGACCCCGCCCCGGCAGAAGCGCCGCGACCCGCGCCGGCCCGGCAGCGGCCTGCCCGCGCTGCTGGCCCTGGGCCTGATCGCCACGTTCTTCTCCTGGGTCAGCGCGGAGCCGTTCTGGCTCGCGGTCGGCCACGGTCACGCGGGCACCGCCACCGTCACGCAGTGCACCGGGTCGGGGGTGTCCCAGCGGTGCGCGGGCTCGTTCACGCCGGTGGGCGGGGAGACGGTCGTCCGGGGGGTCGCGCTGCTCGGGGTCGAACCCGGCCAGCGGGCCACGGGGACCGCCGCCGAGGCGCGGATGGTGAGCGCGAGCAGCCGGCAGGCGTACGTCGGAGACACCGGGCTGCTCATGCACCTGCGCTGGACGCTGGGCTTCTTGCTGGTACTGCTCTGCGGCCTGGGCATCGCCGGGCTCACCGGCGCCGGGCGGCTCGAGACCGCCCGCGCGCGGCGCACCGCCCGGCTGATGAGCCTGGGCGGGCCGCTGCTGCTGCTCGGCGGGTTCCTGTTCGTGACCTACTGAGCCCGACCGGTCTTCACGCCGGTGGCGTGCACCAGGGCGTAGACCTCGCGCTTGCGCAGCCCGTACGCGTCCGCGACCGCCTGGATCGCGTCGCGGCGGGTGGCGCCGGCGCCCTCGTGCCCGGCCACCGCCGCGCGCAGCTCGTCGTCGGAGGGCCGCTCGGCCAGGCCCGCCGGCGCGCCCGCCACCACCACGGTGATCTCCCCGCGCGGCTCCTTGTCGGCCGACCAGGCGGCGAGCTCGGCGACGGACGCCCGCCGGATCTCCTCGTACGTCTTCGTCAGCTCGCGGCAGACGGCCGCCTCCCGGTCGTCGCCGAAGACCGCCGCGAGGTCCTGCAGCATCCCGGTGATCCGGTGCGGCGCCTCGAAGAACACCAGCGTGCGGGGTTCGGCGGCCAGCTCGCGCAGCCGTGACCGGCGCCCGGACCCGCTGCGCGGCAGGAAGCCCTCGAAGCAGAACCGGTCGCTGGGCAGGCCGGAGAGCGCCAGAGCCGTGGTGACCGCGCTGGGGCCGGGAGCCGCCGTGACCGGGAATCCGGCGTCCAGCGCCGCGCGCACCAGGCGGTAGCCGGGGTCCGAGACGCTGGGCATGCCGCCGTCGGTGACGACCGCGACGGTCGCGCCGCCCGCCAGCGCCGCGACGAGGTCGGGGGTGCGCCGCTCCTCGTTGCCCTCGAAGTACGACACGATCCGCCCCGCGACGGTGACGTCGAGGTCCCGGGCGAGCCGGATCAGCCGCCGGGTGTCCTCGGCCGCCACGACGTCGGCGGTCGCCAGGGTCTCGCGCAACCGGACGGACGCGTCGCCGATGTTGCCGAGCGGCGCGCCCACCAGCACGACCCGGCCCGTGCTCTCTTGGTCCACCGCACGAGTCCATCACACGGCGGGGCGCGGACGTCCCGGCACCCTTCGGGAGGGGGCAGCCTACGATCGCGTGGTGACTTCGGCGACAGCGAAGACCGACGCCCCGAGCCCCCCTCCCCCGGACGACGTCCCGGGCGGGGCGGAGAGCGGGCTGCGCGGCGTGCCCCCCGCGGTGCGGCGCCGGCTGGCGACGCTCGACAACTGGCTCAACCCCTACTCGTGGGTGGTCACCGGGGTGATCGTGGCCGTCGCCGCGGTGCTGCGGCTGGTCGGCATCACCCACCCGAAGGGCTACATCTTCGACGAGGTCTACTACCCGACCGACGCCTGGGACATGCTCCAGCACGGCGTCGAGTGGGACGAGAAGACCAACGGCCCGGCCTACGTGGTGCACCCGCCGCTGGGCAAGTGGATGATCGCGCTCGGCGAGAAGCTCTTCGGCAACAACGAGCTCGGCTGGCGCTTCCCCGCGGCGGTCGCGGGCATCCTGATGATCCTGATCCTGATCCGGGTCGCCTACCGGCTGTTCCACTCCATCGTGCTGGCCGGGGCGGCCGGGCTGCTGATGACGCTCGACGGCTTCCACTTCGTGCTGTCGCGCACGTCGCTGCTCGACATCTTCCTGAGCCTGTTCATCCTGATGGCGTTCGCGGCGATCGTCCTGGACCGCGACCATTACCGGCGCCGCTGGCTGCGCGCGCTGGAACAGGGCTACGACCCGGCGACCGCGCACAGCCTGCCGCGCATCGTGCCGTGGTGGCTGCTGGCCGCCGGGGTCGCGTTCGGCCTGGCGTGCGGCGTGAAGTGGAGCGCGCTGTTCTTCGCGCCGTTCCTCGCCATGCTGGTGTTCATCTGGCGGGCGCAGGCGCGCCGCTCCGCCGGGGTGAGCCGCTGGATCGCCGCCGGGCTGCCCGGCGACTTCGGCTGGCTCCTGCTCAGCTTCGTCCTCACCGTGCTGATCTACCTCGCCACCTGGACCGGCTGGTTCGTCACCGACACCGGCTACTTCCGGCACTACCGCGAGGCGAACGGCATGAGCGAGCCGCCGCTGCTCGGCGCGCTGCTCAACCTGATCCACTACCACTCCGAGGCGTACAACTTCCACAGCGGACTGACCGACCGGCACGTCTACCAGTCGTGGCCGTGGCAGTGGCTGCTGCTGGGCCGCCCGGTCGCGTTCTCGTGGAGCAACAGCGGCGACTGCGGCGCACCGAGCTGCGCCGCGGAGGTCCTGCTGCTGGGCACGCCGATCCTGTGGTGGTCGTTCCTGCCGGCGCTGGGCGCGCTGGTGTGGTTCGGCATCGCCCGCCGCGACTGGCGGGCGCTGGCGATCGGTACGGGCGTCGTGGCGGGCCTGCTGCCCTGGTTCTACTTCGCGCTGCGCGACGGGCGCACGATGTTCTCGTTCTACGCCCTGCCCGCGCTGCCGTTCCTGATCCTGGCGGTCGTGTTCGTGCTCGGCGCCATCATGACGCCGCGCGAGGGCATGGCGTCCGGGTCGCGCCGGACGGACCGTCAGCTGATCGGCGCGATCGTGGCCGGGGTCTATCTGCTGCTCGTCGGGCTGTGCTTCGCCTACTTCCACCCGATCTTCACGGGGCAGCTGATGCCCTACGACGACTGGTCGGCGCGCATGTGGCTGGGTGGGCGCTGGATCTGAGGACCGGCTGACCCGAGGGACGCTGCCCACAGGGGTGGCGTCCCTCGTCGTTGCGGCGGGCCCGGTTCATCCGGTGTCCTCGGGCAGTGGTCATCCGGCCCGGCCGGGAAGAGTGGTCAGCTGCCCCATCCGGAGAGTCGTCATCCGGGAATAGGCCGTCATCCGGGAATAGGCAACGCCCCGATCGCCTGCCACGGGGGAAGCGGGCGATAGGGGCGCGCAAGATGAAGCTTAGCCAGCGACCTGGGCGGACACAACAAGTGGACTTACTCAGTTGCCGGCAATCTCACCGCCTTTTCACGCCGTGTGGTGACCAGTTGACCACGTGCAGCTAAAGGGCCTGTCCACACCACCGAATCGGACAAACAGGGTTTATAGTTCGTATGGCGCATTACGACCCGCGAATGGTATTCACGAAAAGCTCGTGGAACAGTCGGGAAAGCGACAGCAACTTTATGGCCCCGAAAGCGTAACCTTTGATCGCGTGGACCATTCCGCGCAGCTCAGCGCGGCCTCCCGATAGCTGGATCACACGCTTTTGATCAGGTCAAACGCAGGGGATCAGCATTTCGGTTGACTCCGGCCCCGCATTTTGGGCGTCATGCGGTCGAGTGACGGCAATCAAGATCGCGATAGATGTTCCTAAGCTCGCCGGGTGACATTGCAGGAGCGTGAAAACCCGAATCACGACACCGACATCCCGGACACCGAGGTGATCGTCGTCGCGCAGCCCTCGCCCGTGTTCGTGGATTCGACCGGTCGTCGGCGTCGGCTGCTGCGCCGGGTCGCGTACGGCTTCGGTGCCCTCTGCATGGTCTACGGGGGCCTGATCAGCGTGAGCCTGGCCGGCGGACCGGTCAGTTCCAGCGCGGTCCTGCCCCTGCCCGACCTCTCCGACCGCGACGAGAAGAAGGTCGCCGCCAAACCCACCCCGGCGCCCGCGCCGGCCAGCCCCACACCGACCATCCGGCCCGTCCTCGAGTCCTTCCCGCAGCGCGACGCGCCCCGGATCCGTGAGGCGGCCGGTCAGCGCACGCAGCAGCGCGCCACCGTGCCCGCCGCCCGTCCCAGCGCCGCCGCGAGCCCCTCGCCGGCGGCCGCATCCTCCTCCAAGACGACGGCCGCATCCACGAAGCCACAAGGGGTAGTACCCCTTGACCCCGCCCCGCGCCCGTTGGGCGCGGGGCGCTCGGGAGACATGCCAGTTGGCCGGGGTTTTACCGCCGTGGCACGACAGGTGCCACGGCTCGCGGGTCTGGTGCAAATTCCCGCTAGTTGCA
>CAKUMG010000523.1 GCA_934667465.1 uncultured Actinoplanes sp.
GTAGAAGGGTGCGTACTGGCTGACCGGGGAGCCGTCGACGCCCTGTTCGCGCAGGAGGAACGCCTTGATCCCCAGGCCCGGGGTGTCGTCGAAGCGCTTGCCGATGTCCGGGATGCGCCGTCTGAGCGCGCCGACGTCGTAGTCCGAGGGCAGGGACAGCTGATAGTTCATCGCGAGCAAGGCACGTCTCCTCGAAGATCTAAAGACGGAGTGCGGTGAGCATCGTGACGGCACCTTCGACGGCGTTGTCGTAGGGCTCGGCCGACTGGGCGGCCTTGGCCAGGACGTAGCCGCCCTGGACGACGGCGGTGACGGCCGCGGCCACCTGCCGGGGCTCGAAGCCGGGGCGCAGCTCGCCCGCGGCCTGTCCCTCGGCGAGGACCTGCGCGATGCGCTCCTGGTACCAGCCGAGCACCTCGTCGACGGGTTGCCGCAGCGCGGCGTCGCCGACGACGTCGGGGTCCTCGGTCATGCGGCCGATCCGGCACCCCTTGAGCGCCTCGCGGGGCCGCCGCAGGTAGGCGACGATCCGGTCGATCGCCGGCCCGTCGGCGCCGAGCACCCGCTCGCCGTTGGCCAGCATCGTCTCGGCGTTGCGGCGCAGCGCCTCGCCCGCCAGGTCGGCCTTGCCGGCGAAGTGGTGGTACATGCTGCCCTGGCCGACGCCGGCCCGCGACAGGATGGCTTGCGGGCTGGTGCCCACATAGCCGCGCTCCCACATCAGCTCCCGCATGGCCTCGATCAGCCGCTCCCGCGCCGTCATGCGAGCAACATACATACTAGTAGTTACAGCGGTCAACCGCCCACCCGCGCCGCCTCGCGATCTTCCGAGTGGCAGACTCTCCGCGGGACAGAGCTGGCACGGCGACAGGCGGTCATGGTGTCCACCGACATTTACGGGGCCATCGAGGTGTACCGCCTCGAACCCCACGACGATCCGGCGGACATCGAACCGTGGATGCGTGCGCTGGACTTGTATCCGTTGTATCGCGGCAATGACTACTTCGCCCTCGGATGCCTGTTCGGCGTGCGGAACTGGGCGGGTTGGGAGCCGATCGCCGCAGGACGCGGCCTCCCGGGTGACGTGTCCGACGCGGTCCGCACCGAGTTCGAAAACGACGCCCGCAACGACAGTTCCTTCGGAGGACAGACCTGGGTGTCCTGGGCCGAGCTGAACACCCTGGACATGACGGTCACCCCGCAATGCCGTGGCATCCTGCAGGCGTGGACAGCTGGCGGCGCATGTGAGTACCAGCGCGTCGACGACGAATGGCCCGCCCGCTTCGTCGCGAAGTACGGGGCGCCGCCGTTCGGAAGCGCCCCGGCCGAAACGCCGTACGGCAGCTGGCAGGTCGGCGACGTCCGGCTGGAGTATCTCGCTCTGACCCGCCTCGACGCGCTCGGCCCGGGCACCGGCTGGGAGCACGTCTTCGCCGTCATGCGCGCCCTGGCCGGACGCTACGGTGACCACAACGTACGCATCGTGGCGTGGTTCGACTGAGCGTCGCCGGCGCCGAAGTGCGGTCCGGTAGACGTGAGTGCCGCTCGCGGTGGCGTCGAGGTCATGGCGGTGTGCTGCGGTAGAGCCATCGCGGGTCATCGGTTCTCGCGGGGTACTTTCGGGAACACGACGTGCAGGGCGGCTCTAGGGTGTCCTGATGCGACGGTTCATCGACGAGGATCTCACGGGGGCGGAGTTCCGCGAGTGTGACTTGAGCGGGGCGCGGATGGCCGGGGTGGTGATGCGGGACGTCGAGATCGGCGGGCTGGTCGGCAGCCTGGTGGTCAACGGCGTGGACGTGATGCCGTACGTGGAGGCGGAGCTCGACCGCCGCCATCCCGTACGGCTGCTGCTGCGCTCCGACGAGCCGGCCGACCTGCGGGAGGCGTGGCGCCAGCTGCGAGGTGCGTGGGTGGCGACCGCCGAGCGGGTCCGATCGATGCCCGAGGGGAGCGCGGATCGGGGCGTCGACGGGGAGTGGTCGATGGTCGAAACGCTGCGGCATCTCGTGTTCGTGCACGATTCGTGGTTCCGGCGGTGTGTGCTGGGGGTGACCGAGCCGTTCACGGCGCTGGGGCTGGCGGCGCCGTACGTACCTGATCAGCGGGGGTTGGGGCTGGACGGGTCCGCGCGGCCGGGGCTCGACGAGGTGCTGGCCGTACGGGAACGGCAGGCGGCCGAGATCACCGAATGGCTGGCCGGGGTCACGGCGGAGCAGCTCGCGGAGCCCGCGCCGGTGCCGGATGACGACCGGTGGCCGCCTTATGCGAAGGGGCGGAGCGTGCGGCAGTGCCTCGGCACGGTGCTGAACGAGGAGTTCGAGCACCACGGCTTCTGCGTGCGCGACCTGGACAAGCTGACCCGCGGGACAAGCGCCCTCGGGGCTGGCTGACCGTCAGGGGTCCCGGGTGACGGCGGCGAAGGAGGCGGTGAGGAGACCGGCGCGCGTCTGGACGTGGTAGCGGCTGCGCCCGCGTTTGACGATGGTGCCGGAGAGGCCCGCGTACTTCCCGCCGACCGTGAGGCGGACGCGGTCGCCGGCCTGGAGGGGGACCTGCGGGGCAGCGGGCGAGGCGGGGCGGTGGGCTCGGAGGCGGGCCAGCTCGGCGTCGTAGGAGGGGTGCATGGGGGCCGGGGCGCCGTGGTGGGTCCAGGTGTAGATCGCCGCCAGGGAGAAGCCGGGGGAGCAGCGGGCGCACGAGCGGACCCGGACCGGGCGGCGGTGGGCCGTGGTGCGGTGGCCCTGGGGGCAGACGCCCTCCCAGGCGCCGTCGATGCGGGGGGCGTCGGCGGAGATGCACCTCGTGCCCGAGCAGCCGATGCGTCTGGCGGTGGCCTGCCAGACGCGGTCGTGGCCGTGCTGGGGGCCGGCGAGGGCGTGGGCGATCTCGTGCAGGACCGTCTCGGTGACCTGCTCCGGCGAGTAGAGGGCGACCAGCGGGCGGGACAGGCCGATCTCGCGGCGGTCGGCGCGGCAGACCCCCGCACGCGTACGGGCGTTGTCGAACACCAGGCGCCAGCCGCGCAGGCCGTGGCGGGTCATGAGGACCGTGGCGAGCTCGCGCGCTTCGGAGTGGTTCACAGCTCGGAGTCCCTGTCGTCGTGCGAAATGGTGCACGACGATGGTGCCACGCCGACGGTTGTGGCGGGCTGTGACGGGGGGCATCATCGCGGGTACGGCAACCCCGCTGCAAACAGGGCGTGGCGCAGATCGGGGCGAATCCGGGCCTCCCGGTTGTGAAGTGACCGGGGCGGGCCGCGCTGTGCCCGGGCGCTGCAACATACCTGCACGTCCAAGCCATTGACCTGCATGAATTTGCAAAATTAGGTTCGAGCCATGACACCGATCCGCTGGCTCACCGCCGCCACGGTGGTCGCTTCGGTTGCGCTCACCGCAGTGATCACGACCCTCCCCGCGTACGCCGACGTGCTCTTCGGCGACACCTTCGACGACGGCGACCTGGCCGGCTGGACGCGCTCCGGCGGCTCCTGGTCGGTGGTGACCGACGGGTCGCCCGCCGCGCGCCAGTCGAGCACGAGCGCGAGCGCCAAGGCCCTGACCGGCACCGCGACGTGGACCGACTACACCGTCCAGACACGGGTCCGCCCGATCGCCTTCGGTGCCACGAACCGGTCCGTGGGCGTGGCCGCCCGGGCTCGCTCGACCAGCGAGTTCTACGCCCTGGTGCTGACCGGGGGCGGCGCCGCGCAGCTGCAGCGGGTCAGCGGCGGCGCGGCCACCGTGCTCGCGAGCGCCCCGGCCGGCGGCACCACCGGGACGTGGCGCACGCTCGCGCTCACCGCCCGGGGCAGCGAGCTGACCGGGACGGTGGACGGGGTGCCGGTCCTGCGCGCCACCGACGGGGCGATCGCTGCCGGCCGCATCGGGCTCGTGGCCACGTACGCGAGCGCCTCCTTCGATGACGTGACCGTGGACACCACCGCGCCCGGTCCCGGCCCGAGCCCGTCGCCGACCACCCCGCCGCCGCCCGGGACCTGCCGGGTCGCGGGCAGCCCGGCGGGCTTCGCGACCGTGGACGCCTGGGGGCAGAGCGGCACGACCGGCGGCGCCGGCGGGCCGGTGGTGGCGGTCGACACCGCCGCCGAGCTGATCGCCGCGATCGGCACGCCCGGGCCGCGTACCGTCTGCGTCAGCGGGATGATCACACTGCCCGCCGGCATGTACGACGTGACCAGCGACAAGTCGATCCTCGGCGTCGGCGCCACCGCGGGCATCACCGGCGGCGGCCTCAACATCGGCCTGCCCTTCTCCGACGTGACCACCCCGCCGGCCGACGCGGTGCACAACGTCATCGTGCAGAACCTCACGTTCCGCGGCGCGAGCGACGACTCGATCAACGTCCAGTCGTTCTCGCACCACATCTGGATCGACCACAACGACCTCGCGCAGGGTTACGACGGGCTGATCGACGTCAAGCGCGGCTCCTCCTACGTGACCGTCTCGTGGAACCACACCCACCACCACACCAAGAACATGCTGCTGGGCCACGACGACGGCAACGCCGCGCAGGACACCGGCCGGCTCAAGGTCACCTATCACCACAACTGGTTCGACGCGACGCCGCAGCGCAACCCGCGGGTCCGCTTCGGCGAGCCGGTCCACGTCTACAACAACTACTACTTCTACAACACGGACACGGGCGTGGCCTGCCAGAACACCGCGGGCTGCGTGGTCGAGGGCAACTACTTCGAGGACGTCGAAGAGCCGGTCACCAACACGTACGCGGGTCCGGCCGGCCGCTGTGTCGCCCGCAACAACGTCTTCGCAGGGGAGTCGGGCGCGCCCGACTGCAGCGGCACCGTGCAGGAGCCGTCGGCCTACTACGCGTACACCCTCGACGCCCCGTCCCAGGTGAAGGCGGTCGTCACTGCGGGCGCCGGGGTGGGGAGGGTCTGACATGTTGCAGCTCCTCGCCGCCGCCCTGCTCGTCGTGCCGCAACCCGTGCCGGCACCGGCCGCCGCGGCAGCCGCTGCCGTGGACGGGTTTGCTTCGATCGCCGGGTACGGGCAGGCGACCACCACCGGCGGCGCCGGCGGGCCGACGGTGACGGTCACCACCGCGGCCGCGTTCGTCGACTACATCGCGCGCCCGGGCCTGTACACCGTGCAGGTCTCCGGGACG
>CAKUMG010000524.1 GCA_934667465.1 uncultured Actinoplanes sp.
AGCTGGACCAGCCGCTCGACACAGGCCTGCGGGTCCGCGATGTCCCGCATGGCGTCGCCGATCGTCTCGGCACTGACCACTCCGGAGAGCCCGTCACTGCAGATCAGATAGCGGTCACCCTTGAGGACCTGGCGGACGGAGTATTCCGGGTCGATGTCGCGGCCGTCGAGCGCCCGGGTCAGCAGGGACCGCTGGGGGTGGCTGCTCGCCTCCTCCGGACTGATCCGGCCCTCGTCGACCAGCATCTGTACGTAGGTGTCGTCCTTGGTGATCTGGGCGAACTCGCCCTGACGCACCAGATAGGCGCGCGAGTCACCGATGTGCACCATCCCCAGCTTGGAACCGGAGAAGAGCACCGCGGTCAGCGTCGTGCCCATCCCCTCGAGCTGGGGATTGGCGTCGACGGTGTCGCGCAGCGTCTGGTTGGCCGTGCCGACCGCATGACGGAGGGCGTCGACCAGCGCATCGCCGGGGACGTCCTCGTCCAGCGGCGCCATGGCCGCGATGACGATGTTGCTGGCGACGTCACCGGCGGCCATGCCGCCCATGCCGTCGGCGACAGCAAGCAGCCGCGGTCCGGCGTAGACGGAGTCTTGGTTTCCGTCTCGGATCAGACCGCGGTCGCTCTGGGCGGCGTAACGCAGGGTCAGAGTCATGGCCGTAACTCGAGAGAAGTGCGGCCGATCCGGATCGGCACGCCAAGGGGGACGGGAGTGGGTCCGGAGACCTTACCGCGATCGAGGTACGTGCCGTTCGTCGAGCCGAGATCCTCGACGAACCACTGACCGTCCCGCGGCACGATGCGGGCGTGCCGGGCCGACGCGAAGTCGTCCGTGATGACGAGGGTGGAATCCTCGGCACGCCCTATCGTGATGGGCGCCTCACCCAGCGTGATGCGAGTGCCGGCCAGCTGACCGGCCGTCACGACGAGTTGCCGCGCGGACTTGCCACGCTTCGCCTTCGCCGGCCGGCCCGGAGCCATGACGCCGCCCACCCCGCGGGGCGAGGCGACGATGCTCTTGGACCGGACGCCGGCGAAGAGATCCTTCCGGATCACCCCGACCACCGTGAAGACGAAGACCCACAGCAGGACGAGGAACCCGAAACGGGCGACGGTGAGGACGAATTCAGGCAAGGTGCCTAGCCGTCCACTCGGAACGTCAGCGTCGTCGTGCCCAGCTGGATCATGTCGCCCGGGTTGAGCGCCACGGCCGACACACGCTGACCGTTGACCATGGTCCCGTTGGTCGACCCGAGATCCGTCAGCACGACCTGGCTGCCGTCGTAGTCCAGCCGGGCGTGGCGGCGCGAGATGCCGACGTCGGGCAGGCGCAGGTTCGCCTGGTCGCCGCGGCCGATCACCGTCGAACCCATCTGCAACGGATAGGTCCGGCCGTCGCCCGACACGAGCACGACGTTGCGGCCGTTGTGGCCACCGCCGTGCTGCTGATAACCGCCCTGGTCGTACGGCGAGTACGCCGGCTGCGAGTCATAGGCGGGCTGCTGCACCGGGGCGACCTCGCCACCGGTGTAGACCTCGGCCGTGACCCGGAACATCCCCGTGTCGAGCCCGTCCCCCCGCTCGATCTCGACGATCACGTCGCCATACACAGTCCACGCCTGCTCGCCGATGAACTCCGCCTGCGACTGGGCCAGTTCCTGGGCCAGCGCGGCGGCATACGGCGCCAGACGGCTGTGGTCGTAAGGCGAGAGATCGATCACGTAGCGGTTCGGGACGAGAGTCCGGCCACCAGCGAGGATGGCCTTGTGAGCCTCGGCCTCCCGCTGCATGGCATTCAGGATCTCGACAGGGTGCACGACACCCTTGAACACCTTCGCGAAGGCCCCCTCGACCAGGCCTTCCAATCGCTTTTCAAAGCGCTGCAGCACGCTCACCGGCTCCTCCTCGGGTTCCGAGGACATGATGGTATCCGGCTGCCGCTTGCGCATCATCACGCCGATGCAGCCGGTCGCTCCTGACCCTCGTATGACGCCCCGCGGCACCGTGCTACTGTTCTGTGGCGTCGCGGGCAACACTGTTCGACGATGCGAACAAGGGTCAGCGTAGTCTGTCCCAGCTAACTGAATGCCACGGGGATGTGGCGGAATGGCAGACGCGCACGGTTCAGGTCCGTGTGTCCGAAAGGACGTGGGGGTTCAACTCCCCCCATCCCCACGAGTAACCAGGTGACCCCTGCCCGCGGAGAGCGCGGGCAGGGGTCACTCGTCATTTATCCCCGGGGGCCGAGCCCCCGGGGGCCCCTCGGTGCGGTGGGCACCCTTACTGCGTCTGTGGGCGCGGTGGGCGGGTCGGTTCTGCGTTGCGTGGGCGCTGTCGGCGGGTCGGTTCCGCGGTGCGTGGGCACCCTGGGCGGGTTGGTTCTGTGGTGCGTGGGCACTGTCGGCGGGTCGGTTCTGCGGGGCGTGGCGCTGCGGCGGGTTGGTTCTGCGGGGCGTGGTCGCTTTGGGCGTGTCGGTTCCGGGCTTGGGGCACGCTGCGCCGGTTTCCTGGCTTTTGTCACTCTGCGTGATCTGGGTACTACTGCTGTGGGTGGTGGGGGCTTGTTTGCTCTTGGGTTGGGTGTGGTTGCGGGACGGAGGGTGAGCGGGGGCGGGTTATGCTCTCGACTGATTTTCGGACCCGAGGTTTTTGGGAGAGTTCGCTCGTGGCCGTTGCGCTGGTAACCGGATCAGGTGGTCTCATCGGCTCCGAGGCGGTGCGGCACTTTGCCGGGCTCGGCCTCGATGTCGTGGGCATCGACAACGACATGCGCCAGGAGTTCTTCGGGGCCGAGGCGTCCACAGCGTGGAACGTGCAGCGGCTGAGCCAGGAGCTCGGCGGCAAGTACGAGCACCACGGGGTCGACATCCGCGACCGGGACGCCGTGGGGAAGATCTTCCAGCGGTACGGCAAGGACATCGCCGTGGTGATCCACACGGCGGCGCAGCCGTCCCACGACTGGGCGGTCCGCGACCCGTACACGGACTTCGACGTGAACGCCGGCGGCACGCTGACGATGCTGCAGAGCACCCGCGAGCACTGCATCGAGGCGCCCTTCATCCACTGCTCGACCAACAAGGTGTACGGCGACACGCCGAACCGCCTCCCGCTGGTGGAGCAGGAGACGCGCTGGGAGCTCGACCCCGCGCACCCGTTCTACGAGGGCATCACCGAGGACATGTCGATCGACCAGACCTTGCACTCGGTCTTCGGCGCCTCCAAGGTCGCGGCGGACGTCATGGCCCAGGAGTACGGCCGCTACTTCGGCATGAAGACCGCGATCTTCCGCGGCGGCACGCTCACCGGCCCCGCGCACTCCGCGACCGAGCTGCACGGCTTCCTCGGGTACGTGATGCGCGCCAACATGGAGCGCCGGACCTACCGGATCTTCGGCTACAAGGGCAAGCAGGTCCGCGACGCGATCCACAGCCACGACGTGCTCAGCGCGTTCGAGGCGTTCTTCCGCAACCCCGGCTCTGCCAAGGTCTACAACCTGGGCGGCGGCCGGCACTCGAACGTGTCCAACCTGGAGGCGTTCGCGCTGGCCGGTCAGATCAGCGGCACCGAGATGATCACCGAGTACGTCGAGGACAACCGGATCGGCGACCACCAGTGGTGGATCGGCTCGATGGCCGCGTTCCAGGCCGACTATCCGGAGTGGAAGCAGGTCTACGACGTGCCGATGATCCTCCAGGAGATCCACGACGCGAACGTCGGCAAGTGGGTTCCCGGAGCCACCGCGTGATCGACCAGGGGAAGCGCAACGTGCTCGGCGTCCTGGTGGACGCCGTCGACTACGAGGCCGCGACAGCCAAGATCATTCAGGCGGCCCGGGAGCGGCGGTCCTTCGCGGTGACCGCGCTCGCGGTGCACGGCGTGATGACCGGCGTGCAGGACCGGGCCCACAACGCCCGGCTCAACTCGTTCGACCTGGTCACGCCCGACGGCCAGCCCGTGCGGGGCGCCCTCAATCTGCTGCACCACGCGAACCTCGCGGACCGGGTCTACGGTCCCGAGCTGACGCTGCGGGTCCTGCGCGAGGCCGCGGCCGAAGGACTGCCGGTCTACCTGTACGGCTCGACGCAGCCCACGCTCGACAAGCTGATCCCGGCGCTGGAGAAGATGTTCCCGGCCCTGAAGATCGCCGGCGTCGAGGCGTCGAAGTTCCGGAGCAACCAGCCGGGCGAGGACGTCGAGATCGCTGACCGGATCAAGGCTTCCGGCGCGCGCATCGTCCTGGTCGGGCTCGGCTGCCCGCGCCAGGAGATCTGGGCGTACGCGATGCGCCCCCTGCTGGACATGCCGCTGCTCGCGGTCGGTGCCGCCTTCGACTACCACGCCGGCCTGCTGAAGAACCCGCCCGCGTGGATGCAGAAGTACGCCCTCGAGTGGCTGTGGCGCCTCGGCCTCGAACCGAAGCGGCTGTGGAAGCGCTACATCCTGCTCAACCCCGCGTACCTCTCCCGTCTCGCCCTGCAGCGGACCGGCCTGTGGAAGGCCCGTCCGCCTGCGGCCACCAGCGACAAGGTCCACCACTTCGCCGTCTGACCCGGACGCCGGGTGGTGCCGGGTCCCCTGCCGCATCAGTGGCGGGGGTCCCGGCCGACCTCCCCAGGCCGAGCCCGTCGACGCCCTGGCGATCCCCCGGACCGTCGCGGCCGCTCGGCTGTCGCCGGGCGTCTGGCACCCGACATTAGGACACCGGTCACGGCCGCAACAGGGGTGATTGTCCACTTCGCCCGGCGGAGTGAGAGCGCACCGTGATGGATCTAGGACTCACAGCAATGCATTGACCCCTACGGGGAAGCGATCCGGCGAAATCCCGGTTTCGCGACTTGCGCGACAGGTGAAGTCTGTCAATGTGAACACCACGACGGATCTTCTCCTCATCGGCGCCCTCGCCGCGGCCTGGCTCGCGGCCGGGTTGCTCGCCGACACGCTGCCGGGCGCCCGGACGGCGCGCGAGCTGCGGCGCCGATCGCGGGCACTCTCCATGATGGTCGGTGCCGGCGTCGCGGTGTTCCTCGCTGTGCCCGTCGTGACCGGCCTGGTCCCCGGCGACTCGGCGGCCCCCGCGGCCGCCCTGATCCCGGCCGTCCCGGCGCTGATCGCCCTCGCCTTCACGCTGCGCAGGCTCGCCCAG
>CAKUMG010000525.1 GCA_934667465.1 uncultured Actinoplanes sp.
GAGTACGCCCTCGGCAGTCCCGGCGCACCGCGGGTCGGCGACGTCCTCGCCCCCGCCCGCCTGCGCCGCCGGCTCGCCGCGGTCCGGGACGACCTGACCGCGGTGCACGGCCCGCTCGACGCGCCGCCGCTGGAGGACGTGCTGGAGGCGTTCGTGGCCTTCGGCGCCGCGGTCACCATCGTCGACGAGACGTGGACCGGCCGGCTGCTGCGCGAGGGGCCGTGCGTCTTCGAGGGGGCGCAGGGGGTGCTGCTCGACGAGTGGCGCGGCTGGCACCCGTACACGACCTGGTCCACGACGACGTTCGACAACGTGGCCGCGCTGTGCGACTCGTTCGAGCGGCTCGGGGTGGTGCGGACGTACACGACCCGGCACGGCGCGGGGCCGTTCGTCACCGAGGCGCCGCTGGACCTGCCGGAGGCGCACAACGGGCGGGGGGAGTGGCAGGGCGCGTTCCGGGTGGGGCACTTCGACGCGGTGGCACACCGGTACGCGGTCGCGGTGGCCGGTGGGGTGGACGGGCTCGCGGTGACGCACCTCGACGCCCCGGGGCGCTGCGATGCGCTGCGGGTCTGCACGGCGTACGAGGTGGACGGGGTCCGGTGGGACCGGATCGAGCCGGGGCCGTTCCGTGACCTTGCGCACCAGGCCGCCCTGACGGCGCGGCTGGGGCGGGCGCGGCCCCTCGAACTGCACCGGCCGGAGGACTGGGCGGGGGAGATCGGGTCGCTGCTGGACGCGCCGGTGCTGCTCTCGTCGTTCGGGCCCAACCGCACGGACAAGCGTTTCACCGTACGGGTCACGGCCTAGAGGTACATCCCGGTGGACGGGGCCTGGGTGGGGACGGTGACGGGCTCGGCGCCGGTGCGGAGGGCGTAGAGCTCGGCGAGCGTCGCCCCCTCCGGGCCGAGGCCGGTGGAGGTGCCGAGCCAGCGCGCCGCTTCCGCGTACGGCAGGCGTCCCACCTCGATGCTCGCCAGGCAGCGACCCGGCCGCACGACCGCGGGGTGCAGCGACGCCAGGTCCTCGTTGGTGGTGATCGCGATCAGCGCGTTGCGGCCCTGGCCGAGCAGGCCGTCGGTGAGGTTGAGCAGGCGCGACAGGGACTGCCCGGCGCTCGCCTTGGCCTCGCCGCTGACCAGTTCGTCGCAGTCCTCGAGCATCAGCAGCCGCCAGCGGGGCTCGTCGTCGTCGCCGCTGCCCAGGGCCACGCTCATCAGGTAGGCCGGGTCGCTGAACAGCCGCTCCGGATCGAGCACGCAGTCGACCTGGCACCACGAGCGCCACTGCTGGGCCAGGGCGCGCAGGGCCGTCGTCTTGCCGGTGCCCGGCTCGCCGTGCAGGAGCAGCAGGCGGCCGCTGATCGTGCTGCCGTCGAGGGCCATGAGCCGCTCGAGGGTCTGCGCGACCGGGTCCGCGTAGTTGCCGCGGATGGCCGGCCACGGCGCGGCGTCGATCTCGCGCTGCGCCCGTCGCGGCCCGTGCGGCCCGAAATGCCAGAATCCGATGGGTACGCTGTCCGCGGCGGGCTCCGGCTCCTCGACCGCACCGGCGATCGCGGTCGCGAGGACCGCCTCCGCCAGCTCCGAGCTGACCGCCGTCACGGTGACCCGGGCGCGGCGGCTCTGCTTCCAGCGCGTCACGTGCAGCGTCCAGCCCTCGCCGACCGAGAGCCGGCCCAGGCTGTCCTCCTCCTGCGCGTCGCGGACCACGCGCGCGTCGTCGGTGGTCAGCGGCGCGTCCGCGCGGACGTTCTCCAGGTAGCTCGTCCGCCCGTACGGCTCCCGCCCGGTGACGAACGCGTCCAGCGCGAGCAGGTCGACGACGTCCACCAGCCGGTCGCCGTCGTCGACCGAGCCGGACAGGGGGAGCGAGGCCGAGGTGGGGGCGGCGATCGCCGGGTCCACCGCGCCGGCCGCCGGGTCGAGGGGGCGGCCGGCGAGCCGGTCGACGGCCTGATGAGGCGTACGCATCACCCTATGATCTTCCCAGAACCGGTCCCTGGCACCCGCTTTTCCGACAGGTTGGTCCGAACGAGACAGCGGCCGTGGCCCGCCGGTAAGGTTCTGCGCATGCCCACGATCATGGCCGCCGGCGTGACCCTGAGCTACGAGGCGACGGGCGCCGGCGCGCCGGTCCTGCTGCTGGCCGGCAGCGGGGCCACGGGCCGCTCGTGGACGCCCTACCAGGTGCCGGCGCTGACCCGTGCGGGGCTCCGGGCGTACACGATGGACAATCGCGGCGCCGGTGGCAGCGGTCCCGCCGAGCCGGGCCTGTCCCTCGCCGACCTCGTGGGCGACACCGTGGCGGTCATCGAGCGCGCGGTGGGTGGTCCCTGCGCCGTCATCGGTACGTCGCTCGGCGCGCAGATCGCGCAGGAGCTCACGCTCGCCCGCCCGGACCTGGTCACCCGCGTGATCCTGATCGCCTCCCGGGCCCGCCCCGACCCGATGTCGCGCGCCCTCACCGCCGCGAACCGCGAGCTGGCCGAGTCCGGTGTGCCCCTGCCCGCCCGGCACCGGGCCGTCACGCGGGCGCTGCAGAACCTGTCCCCGGCCACGCTCGCCGACCCGCAGCGCGCCCAGGACTGGCTGGACCTGTTCGAAGTGGCACCGGAGAACCTCGCGGAACCGGGGCGCCGCGCGCAGCTGGACGCGCTGATCGCCGCGGACCGGCGCGACGCGTACGGGTCGATCCGCACGCCCGCCCTGGTCCTGTCGTTCGCCGACGACCTGGTCGCGCCGCCGGTGCGCGGGCGCGAGCTGGCCGAGGCGATCCCGGGGGCGGTGTTCCGGCTGATCGCGGACGCGGGGCACTACGGCTATCTCGAGCAGCCGGAGGTCGTGAACGAGGCCCTGGTCAGCTTTCTGACCGCCGCGCCCCTTGGTTCTCCGGACGAGACTGCTGCGCGTTCTACCGCGCCTCCTGCTGGTCCTGCTGGGGGCCGGTGGTGATCGAGCTTCTGCTGCCGGCCACGGTGCGGTCCGCGCACGCCTACGACGACCCGCCGGGGGTGGCGTTGCTGCCGGGCGAGCCGGAGCTGGTCGCTTCCGCGGTGCCCAAGCGCCGGGCGGAGTTCACCACGGCCAGACACTGCGCCCGTACGGCCCTCGCCGGGCTCGGCCACCCGCCGATGCCCATCCTGCGCGGCGAGCGTGGCGCGCCGACCTGGCCGGCGGGGGTCGTGGGCAGCATCACCCACTGCCCCGGCTACCGGGCGGCGGCGGTGGCGCATTCCGCGGAGGTCGCGGGCGTGGGCATCGACGCGGAGGAGCACGGGCCGCTGCCGGAGGGGGTGTTCCCGCTGATCTCGGTGCCCGCGGAGCGGGCGCACCTCGCGTCGCTGCCGGCCGGCCTGTGGTGGGAGCGGATCCTGTTCAGCACCAAGGAGTCGGTCTACAAGGTGTGGTTCCCCCTCGCCGGGGAGTGGCTCGGCTTCGACGAGGCCGAGGTCACGTTCTCCGCCATCGTTCCCGGCCCCGCCGTCGACCCCGGCCTCCATGCCGGCTCCGGCCTTGCCGCCGGTTCCGGTCTCGCTGCCGGTTCCGGCCTTGCCGCCGGTTCCGGCTCCGCTGCAGGTTCCGGCTCCGCTGCCGGTTCCGGTCTCGCTGCCGGCCCCGGTGGAGACGCCGGGGTGACCGGCGCCTTCCGGGCGCGGATTCTGCGGGACGGGCCGTTCCGAGAGCTGACGGGCCTGTTCCTGGTGCGCGACGGCCTCGTGCTGACCGCGATCACCCTGCCGGCTACCTGAGGCCGATCACCGCCGCGTCGGGGCCGCCGCGCCAGAGGACACCGGCCTCGCTGAAACCGCCGTCACGCAGCGCCTGCACATGCCATGCGGCCGGGGGCGTCCACTCGTCGGCGTGGTGGCCGACCGGGTAGAGCTCCTCGTGCTCGCGTACCAGCGGGGCCAGCTCCTCGTCCTGCGCCGCGCGGGCCCACCACTCGGACCAGGAGAGCGCGGCGCCCGTGGCCTGCCGGGCGGTCCGCTCGGCGTCGGCGCGCGCCATCAGACTCTTGGTGAGCCCCGGGATGCCCTCGTCGGGCATGTGGTCGGCGTTGACGAAGATCCCCCCGGGCCGCAGCACGTCCACGATCTCGCGATAGAGCGCGGCCACCCGGTCCCCGGGCAACCAGTGCAACGCGGTGGCGGTCAGCACGGCGTCGTACCCGGTGTGCGGCAGCGCCTCGACCCACGCCGGCGTCATCAGATCCGCGGTCACCACGGCGGCCCGCCCCTCGAGCGACGCGCGCGCCATCGACAGCAGCACCGGATCCTGGTCGAGCACCGTCGCCTCGGCCCCCGGGAAGCGCGCCAGCGTCCGCAGGCTGATCGTCCCGGTCCCCCCGGCCAGATCCAGCACCCGCGGCGCAGCCCCGCCGCCGACGGCCTCGACCGCGTCCAGCATCGCGACGAACCGCTGCTCCCGGTCCGGGATGTAGGACGCCTGCTGCCGATCCCAGCTCTCCTGCCACGCGGCAGCCGTGTAAGCACTCATGACCGTCACGCTAGTTACGCCCCGCCCCCGGGGCAAGCATCCCCCTCCACGAGCGACCCTGCGCGGACCGCGCGCGTACCCGCTGACCGGGCCGCCGCGCCCCGTCAGCAGGTCGAGTGGAACAGCCCGCCCACCGCCACCCTCCCGGCAAGCTCGTTGTAGATCCGCACGGCCTCCCGGGTCTCCGCGATGTGCACCTCGACGCCGCGCTCGTCCAGCAGCGCAACCGTCGCCGGATCGACCCGCAGCACGAGCTCCATCCCCCGCGCCAGCACCACCGCGCTCACCCCGCGATCGAGCAGCTCGGCGACGTCGGCGGGCTGCACCCCGGGCCGATGCCGCGTCCCGGTCTCGTTCCAGTCCCAGGCCCGCCCGCCCCCGGGCCACAGCTTCACGTCCTTGAACTCGCCGAGCCCTTCGACCTCCAACCGCCCCCAACTGACCCCCACGACCCGCGGCGACCGCCCGACCCTGCTTCCCGTCTCCGTCACCGCCCCAGCATGCTCACTTCTACCCGCGCCCGCACCCCCGCGCCCGCACCCCCGCGCCCGCACCCGTGCCCGCATCAGTCGCGCGTCCACCGCCCGCACCGTGCCGTGCCGTGCTGCCCGCGCCGTGCCGCGCCGCCCGCGCCGTGCTGCCC
>CAKUMG010000526.1 GCA_934667465.1 uncultured Actinoplanes sp.
CCCCTACGCCGAGTGGATGACCAGACCCGTGTGGCACGGCAGGCCGGCCGCCTCGTCCAGCTCGGGCTCCTCACCCGCGTACAGGCTGCTGACCTCGTCCTCGCCGAGTGTGAGGTCCGCCATGCCGGTCCACGTCGGGTCGCTCGCCTGCCCGTGCAGGTACTCGTCCGCGGCCAGCCCGACCGCGGCCGCCTTGACCCGCAGCGGCATGTCCTTGCTGACCAGGGTGACGTCGCGGCCCTCGGCCGCCAGGCCCAGCGCCACCGAGAGGATCCGGGTGTCGTTGGCGTCGTTGCGGAAGCCCTGCGGCAGGACGCTCTGGTCGGCGTGGTTCAGCTCGACCCGCAGCGTGCCGCCCTCGTCGTTGCAGAGCACGGGCTGGTCCAGCCGGCCGTGCTTGATCCGCAGCTCGTCGAGCATCCGCAGCGACTGGCGGGCGAACCAGCCCAGATCGGGATGCTGGCGCTTTCCCTCCAGTTCGGAGATGACCACGAGGGGGACGACCACCTCGTGATCGGTGAACCGGCGGAAGGCCGCCGGGTCGGACAGCAGGACCGAGGTGTCCAGCACGAAGACCCGGCCGGCTGGGGCGGGCTCCGCGTCGGCGTGCCTGTCCCGGGACTTGCGACGTCCCGAGGAGGCGCGAGTGCTGGAGACTTTGGCGGCCGGGTCGATGTGGTCCCCGGCGTCAGTACGGCGAGATGTCACAGGCCTGCTCCAGCGGGCGTGCACCCGTGCCGCCCGCGGTCCGCCAACGTCCGGCGCCCGTCTCGTGACACGGGGTCGGGATGCGGGCCCCGTGGCGCACTTGTCGCAGGTCCGGGCCGGCCGGCTGACCCAGGATGACCCTGTGCCATGACTAGAACGCTAGCGGTCACGAGCCAACGGCGGTAGTACCTGCGGGTTAACCCTGATCTCCATCGCCTCTGCCGGAGTGCGCTGCGCCCGATGCCGGGTACGCTGGGGATCGTGCCTGAAGCCCCGCGTCCCGCTCATCCCCTCAGCGCCGCAGAGGCCTTGCAGCTGACCGCCTCGCGAGCCAAGGACACGACCTTCTTCTTCGATTTCGACGGGGTGCTCTCCCCCGTCACCGAGGATCCCGACGCCTCCCAGCCGGTGCCGTCCGTGCTGGGTGTGCTGGAGGAGCTCGCGGCCCGGGTGGCCCGGGTGGCGATCGTCTCCGCCCGCCCGGTCAGCTTCCTGCGGTCGCGCTTCGAGTCCCTGGAGCATGTCGACCTCTACGGCCTCTACGGCCTGGAGGTGTGGCACGACGGCGCCGTCGTGACCGAGCCCGCGGCCGAGCCCTGGGTGCCCGCGATGGCGGAGCTGGCCGAGCGTGCCCGCGCCGAGCTGCCCCCGTCGATCCTCGTGGAATACAAGCGGCTGTCGGTGGCCCTGCACTACCGCACGGCGCCGCAGCTCGGCCGCGAGGTCGAGCGCTGGGCCCACGGGCAGGCCGAGCGGGTGGGCCTGCGGACGCAGGGCGGCCGCATGGTCGTCGAGCTCAAGCCCCCGGTCGACCAGGACAAGGGCATGGTGATCAGCGAGGCGGTGCTCAACGCCGGCTGCGCCTGGTATTTCGGCGACGACATGTCCGACATCAAGGCGTTCGACGCGCTGCGGGCGCGCGAGGCCGTCGACCCGGCGTTCATCGGGGTCTGCGTCGCCGTCGCCAACCCGGAGACCGGCGCCGACGTCTCCACCGCGGCCGACCTCACGCTGGAGTCGCCCGAGGCGGTCGCCGCCTTCCTCGCCGAGGCCCTGCCGACCTTCGCCCGCTAGAAGAGCTCACGGGCGAGCTCCAGGAGCTCGTCCCGCCAGGCGGGTGGGTCGTCCTTCCACCACGCCAGCCGTACGGAGATCGGTGGCGCCTGCCGCAACTGGCGGTAGGCGACCCCCGGCCGCGGATACTGGTGCGCCGTCGACGCGGCGGTGATCCCCACAGCCTGCCCGGCCGCGATCAGCGTGAGCCACTCGTCGATCGTCGCCGTCTCGCGGACCGCCCGCGGCCGGGACTCGGGCGGGAACAGGTCCACGGTGGTCGTGCCGGTCCGGAAGTCGATCGCCACGGTGTACCGCGCCATGTCCTCGATGCGCAGCGTCCGGCGGCGGGCCAGGGCGCTGTCCGTGGCCACGGCGGCATACCGCGGCTCCTGCCCGATCTCCGCGGAGGCGAAGCGCGGGTCGGTGAGCTCGCGACGGATCACGGCCACGTCCGCCGAACCGCCGCTGAGCCCCGCAGAGGCGTTGTTGACCTGCACGAACACCAGCGGCTGCCCGGGATGCCCGGCGGCCCAGGCCTTCTGCAGCAGCCGGGTGTGCCGGCCCAGCGCGGACCACGCATAGCCGACCCGGATCTCGCCGCGCTCGGCCGCGATCGCCGTCAGCAGCGCCATCTCGTCGAGCACCCGGCGGGCCTGGGCGGTGACCCGGACGCCGGCCGGGGTCAGGTCGGCCTGCCGGGTCGTGCGGCGCACCAGGCGTACGCCCAGCTCCTTCTCGAGGGCGGCGACGGCTCGCGAGACCGACGCCTGGGTGATCCCGAGCTGGGCCGCGGCGTCGGTGAACGTGCCCGCGTCGACGACCGCCACCAGCGCCCGGAGCTGTCCGAGCCGTACATCCATACGCCCAGCGTATAAGTCCGGCGGGCGGCGCATTTCTCTCCCGGCCCCGGAACGGGTTGGCTCGAACGCATGGAATCGAAGCAACTCGCCGGGATGGCCACGATGCTGGGCAGTGCCGCCGCGAACCAGGTCGGCGCGGCGGCGGGCGCGCACGCCTTCGCGGCCGTGGGCCCGGCCGGGGTGGTGGCGGTCCGGCAGCTGGTCGCCGCCGCCGTGCTGCTCCCGGTGGCCCGGCCGGACGTGCGGCGGTTCACCTGGCCGCAGTGGTGGCCGACGCTGCTGCTGGCCGTCGTGTTCGCGGTGATGAACCTGAGCCTCTACACCGCGATCGACCGGATCGGGCTCGGGCTGGCGGTGACGCTGGAGGTGCTCGGGCCGCTGACGGTGGCGCTGCTCGCGTCGCGGACCCGGTTCGACCTGCTGTGCGCGATCGCCGCGGGGGCCGGGGTCTATGTGCTGGTGCTGCCCGGTCCGGCCAGCGACCTGATCGGGATCGGGTGCGGGCTGGTGGCCGCGGCGGGCTGGGCGGGCTACATCCTGTGCAACCGGCTGGTCGGCGCGCGGCTGCCGGGGGTGACCGGGCTGGCGGTGGCGTCGACGGTCTCGGCGCTGGGGTATCTGCCGGTGGCCGTGTTCATGCTCACACAGGGGCGGTTCGACGGGGCGGCGCTGGGGTGGGCCGCGCTCGCCGGGGTGTTGAGCGCTGTCCCGTACGCGGCCGATCTGATCGCCCTGCGCAGTGTGCCGCCGCGGGTCTTCGGCATGTTCATGAGCGTGCACCCGGTGCTGGCGGCGCTGAGCGGGCTGGTGCTGCTGGGTCAGCAGCTCGCGGGGCACGAGTGGGCGGGCATCGCGATGGTGATCTCCGTGCTGGCGGTCAGCAGCGTCAAGCGCCGTAGCGCCGCTCCCTGCTCGCGTATGCCCGCAGCGCCCGCAAGAAGTCCGTCCGCCGGAAGTCCGGCCAGTTCGCATCGTGGAAGTAGAACTCCGAGTGTGCCGACTGCCACAGCAGGAAGCCCGACAGCCGCTGCTCCCCGCTAGTGCGGATCACCAGGTCGGGGTCGGGCTGGCCGGCGGTGTAGAGGTGCTCGGCGATGTGCTCGACGTCGAGGATCTCGGCGAGCTCCTCGAGCGTGCGGCCCGCCGCGGCGTGCTCGTGCAGCAGCGAGCGGACGGCGTCGGTGATCTCGCGGCGGCCGCCGTAGCCGACCGCCAGGTTGACCTCGACGCCGTCGGTGCGGTCGCGGGTCTTCTCCTGGGCGGCCTTGAGCGCGACGGCGGTATGCGCCGGCAGCACGTCGAGCGCGCCGACGATGCGCAGCCGCCAGGGGTTGCCCTCCTCGGCCAGCTCGGTGGCGAGGTCCTCGATGATCGCGAGCAGCGGGTCCAGCTCGGCGGCCGGGCGCTGCAGGTTGTCGGTGGCGAGCAGATAGAGCGTGACGTGGCCGATGCCGGCCTGGTCGCACCAGCCGAGCAGCTCCTTGATCCGCACCGCACCGACCCGATGGCCGTCGTTGGGGTCGACGTAACCCATCTCGCGGGCCCAGCGCCGGTTGCCGTCGCACATGACGCCGACGTGCCGGGGCACCGGCTTGCCCGCCAGCTTTCCGGCGAGCCGCCGTTCATACAGGGAATAGACCAGGGACCGCACACTCATCGCGTCAACCCTATCGACACGTCGCCCGGGCTCAAGAGGGCGGAGCGGCGATATGCAGCATCTCGGCCCCGATGCGCCCGATAGTGCGAAGATCGAAGACACCGTCGCCGAGGCCCAGGTCCACCATCCGGCCGAATACCCGCTCGTCCCGACGGGCAGCGCGGACCGCCGCGTCCACCACTTCGGGTCTGCGGGTGAGCAGCGTCGCGAGCCCCGAGTGACGCAGGTGACGGCCGAGCCGGGCGCGTAACGCCGCCGCGTACCGGGCGGCCGCCCGCTCGGGTCCGGCCGCCGCGGCAAGCCCCGCCAGCGAGCCCGAGAGCACCGCGTAGAAGATGCCCTCGCCGGTGAACGGGTTGATCAAGGACAGGGCGTCGCCGGCGAGCAGCACGGGACCGCGGCCCGGCGCCGGGCGGTGGGTGGACAACGGCAGGTGGTGGGCGCGCACGGCGGACGGCTCGGCTCCGGGCAGGAGCGCTGCCAGCCTGTCCAGCAGGTACGCCTTCGTGAGCGCACGCCCCCGGAGGACCTCGCCGTATCCGACGTTCGCGGTGCCGTCGCCCAGCGGGAACTCCCAGGCGTACGCCGGCCACCGCGCCCGGGTCGTGACGATCAGCTGCTCCGTCCCGGTCCCGGGCCGGTAGCCCCGGATCGCCAGCGCGAGGTGGCCCGCGGGGTTGGCGGCGTGGCCGAGCAGCCGCCGCACGGCCGACCCTGCCCCGTCCGCGCCCACCAGCACGCGCGCCCGGAGGTCGTCGTCGACGGTGACCGCGCCGCCCTCGGCCCGGACCGAACGGACCGTGTGCCGCCGCAGTTCCGCCCCGGCCGCGACCGCGGC
>CAKUMG010000527.1 GCA_934667465.1 uncultured Actinoplanes sp.
GTATCAGGTCGGCTTCGGGTTCACCGGCGACAAGCTGTTCGAGCTGGCCGGCCAGGCGTCGGTCTCGATGAACCGGCGGGTGCCCGGCCCGGAGATCTCCTCCGAGCAGATGCGCCGCCGCGACTGGTGGGACGGCCCGGAGCTGTTCGTCGTGGTCGACGACTACGACCTGATGACCAAGGGCCAGGGCATGGGTTCGACGCTGGACCCGCTGCTGCCGCTGCTCGCCCAGGGCGTCTCCATCGGACTGCACGTGATCGTCGCCCGCTCCACGTCGGGCGCGATGCGGGCGATGATGGACCCGGTGCTGCGCCGCATGTGGGAGCTGGGCACGCCGGCGACGCTGCTGTCGTACCCGAAGGAAGAGGGCAAGTTCCTCGGCGAGGCCGCGCCGCGCAAGCTGCCCCCGGGCCGCGCACAGCTGGTCACCCGCCGTGGCGTCTCGCTGATACAAACCGGATACGTCGAATGAGCGACACCCACGGGAAGGGAGTCCGCGGGTGAGCACCGCGCTGGACAGAGAGCTGTGCCGGATCACCGTGATCGGGCCGGACCGCAAGATCGACCTCGCCGTGCCGTCGACCACCCCGGTGGCGAACCTGCTGCCGGCGCTGCTGCAGCACACCTCGTCGGTGCGTCGCCTGGAGGGCGACGCCGGTGAGGGCGCCTGGGTGCTGCAGCGCCTCGGCCAGCAGCCGTTCGAGCTGAACGGCACCCCGGAGAGCCTGGACTGGCTCGAGGGCGAGGAGCTGCACCTGCGCCGGGCCGAGGACCCGCTGCCCGAGCTCGACTTCGACGACGTGGCCGAGGGCATCGCCACCATCGTCAACCGGCGCTCGGACCGCTGGCAGCCCGAGTACCGGCGGGTGATGTTCCTGGTGCTGTCGGTCGTTGCGATGGGCCTGCTCGCCGCCGTGCTCACCGACCGCGGCCCGGTCCTGCCGCAGGTCATCGCGGGCGGGGTGCTCTCACTGGCGTTCTTCGCGGGCGCGCTGGTCTTCGCCCGCACGGTCACCGACGGCGCGTTCTCGCTGCTCTTCGGGTGCGGTGCGGCAGCCTTCGCCGCGCTCGCCGCCTCCAGCACCGTCGACGGCGACCCCGAGGGGATCACCCTCACCGGCCCGGCGATGCTGGCCGCCGCGGTGGCCGTCACGGTGGTCGCCGTGCTCCTGCTGCTCGCGCAGCGGACGGTCACCCCGCACCTGCCCTTCGCCCCCATGCTGGTCATCGGCGTGACGGCGCTGGTCGCCACGGGTGTCCTGCTGCTGCAGACCGGCGCCGGGATGACAGTCCAGCGCACCTGCGCCGCGGCGGTGGCCGTGATCTTCGCGGTGATCGTGGTGGCACCGCGGGCGGCGGTGAAGATGGCCCGCCTGCGCGGTCCGCAGCTGCCCAAGACCGGCGCGGACATGTCGTACGACATCGAGCCCGCCGACGCCGACATCGTGCGGGACCGGACCCATGATGCCGACACCTACCTGACGGTCGCCACGGTCACCTCGGCGCTGGTCCTGCCGGTCCTCTTCCACTACACGCTGCAGGTGCAGGGCTGGGCCGGCTGGACGTACGTGCTGGTGATTGCCAGTGCAATCCTGTTGCGCGCTCGTACCTTCCTGGGCCTCTGGCAGCGGGTCGCCCTGACCTTCGCCGGTAGCGTCGGCTACCTCATGGTCACGATGCGGTTCTCCGAGATGCTGCCCCCCGCCTGGCGGTGGGGGCTGATCGGCGCGCTGGTGGCCCTGATCCTGCCGCTCGTGATGGCGGCGATGCGCCCCTGGCCGCGCCGGATGCTCCCGTTCTGGGAGTATTCCGCGACCTTCCTCGACGTCGCGACCGGCGTCGCCGTCCTGCCCGTGCTGGCCCAGATCCTCGGCCTGTACGCGTGGGCCCGCGGGCTGTTCGGGTAGGCGCGCGTGCAGACCCAGCGCGACCACGTCCACGCACACACCTTCATGATGGGCCGGCTCAGCTCGGCCCTGGTCGAGGGCGACCCCACCGGCGCCGAGATCCCGGGCCGGCGGGCACAGACCGGCCTGCTCGTCGGCGTTATCCTGCTCGTCCTGGTCGTCGGCGGCTTCGCGGTCTACGGCTGGATCGTGCCCGGCGGCAGCAAGGCCTACAGCCAGGCCGGCGTGATCCTGGTGGAGAAGGAGACCGGCACTCGCTACGTCTACCTGGAGGGTGCGCTGCACGAGGTCCCCGACATGGCCTCGGCGATGCTGATCCAGGGCGCCTCCTCGCAGGTCAAGCTGATCTCGAAGAACTCGCTCAAGGACCTGCCCCGCGGCGTCCCGATGGGCGTGGCCGACGCGCCGCGGCAGATGCCCGCCGCGGACGCGCTGAGCCGGGGCCCGTGGCTGACCTGCCTGCCGGGCTCGGTGGTCCCGAGCAAGAAGCTCAACGGGCTCGGCGTCAACCTCGAGCCCGGCGTGCCGACGACGCTGCTGCCCGAGGACCGCTTCCTCGTGGTCCGCAGCGGCACGGGTCAGGACTACCTGCTCGCCAACTACGTGAAATACCGGGTCACCGACGACGCCGTGCTGGTGGCGCTCGGTGCGGGCGCGATCAACCCGCCCACGGCCCCGGACATGTGGCTGGACTGGCTGGGCGACGGTCCCGCCCTGGGCCCGGCCGAGATCCCTGGCGCGGGCAGCGCCGGCCCGCGGGTGGGCGGGCGCTCGTACCCGGTCGGCACGCTCTTCCGGCAGGACGACGAGCAGCTCTACGTCCTGCGCCGGGACGGGCTCGCACCGATGAGCCGTACCGAGTTCCTCATCGCCGACGCCGCGGACCGCGCCGCCCCGATCGAACTGGACCCGGCTGACGTGGTCGAGGCGAAGCGCTCCACCGACCGCACCCTGCTCGACCGGCTGCCCGACCTCGCCAAGCTGCAGCTCCAGGACGCCGCCGGCCAAGCCGTGTGCCAGCAGCAGCAGGCGTACGGGGAGAATGTCACGTCCGTTGTGGCGCTGGTGCCGCCGTGGGCGTCGGGGATCTCCTCCGACGGGCAGGCGAGCGTGCTGGTGCGCCGCGGGTCCGGGATGGCGGTGACCCCGGTGCCGGAGCTCTCCAAGGGCGCCAAGAAGGTCGCCTTCATCTCCGACGACGGGGTGGCCTACAAGCTGGCCGACGCCGCCACGGCGACGTCGCTCAAGCTGAACGGCACCACCCCGGTGCCGTTCCCCAAGGAGCTGCTGGCAGCGTTGCCGCAGGGGCCGATGCTGAGCCGCAATGCCGTCACAGCCCTGGTGAGGGGGTAGCACAAGCATGGCATCCGTGATCCGCAAGTTGCTGGGCGGTGGACAGGACGGTCCCGACGACGGGGTCGTCCAGCACACCGTGGGCAACGCGCTGGTGTTGCACGCCCGGGACTCGATCAGTGCCGAGGCGCAGTCGCTGGCGCTGGCGGTCGTCGAGGACGCCGAGAACGACGTGGTCGTGCTCGACCTCGGTCCGGGCATGACGATCGGCTCGTGGGAGTCGATGGCGGGCGTGCTGCCCCGCCGCCGCCGGGGCATCCGGCTGATGGCGTGCGGCGAGCAGCGCAACGCGGCGGCGCTGGCGGGTCAATGGCTGTCGGAGCGACTCAACCGTACGGTCATCGCCCCCGACGGTGTGCTCGTGCGCGGTGCCGCCGGCGGTCTGTTCGTGCACTCCACCCCCGGCAGCGGCTGGGTGCGGTTCCGTCCGGGCCGCCCGCCCGCCTGGGACGCCAAGCGCTACCCGACGCCGCTGTGGGACAAAGCGGTCACCGAGCAGCGCGCCTCCAGCTCGACCGGTGAGATCGAGCCGCTGCCCGGGGGCGTGTGGATCCACGACACCCGCGCCCCGGAGATCACCGACGAGCACCGGCGGCGGCTCATCGCTGACGTGCCGTGCCAGCCCGAGGTGATGACGGTCCTGCTCGGCTGCCCCGGCACCGCGCCGCTGTCGCTGGACGACGTGGTGCGCTTCTGGCGCGAGCTCGACGAGGACAGCCGCACCCGGGCCCGATTCGTGCAGTACGGCGACATCCGCCTGCCGGAGGGCGAGTCGTTCGGCCAGGCGCTCGCCGACCTGCTCGGCACCGGCGTGGTCTGCTACACCGGCGTCCCCGTCGGCTCGCCGGGCAAGTTCGAGATTCGCACCGTGCGCGAGGACGGCACGCTGGGCTGGCCCCCGTTCGCCCTCGAGCTCGGCTACGCCCCCCGCTCGCACCCCAACTCCAAGGCCCGCCGCCCGGCCGTCCTGAGCCACCGCGGCCCGCTGCGCTGGACCGAGGAGATCTCGCCGCGGATCTACTGGTACGCCCCGGACGCGGTGGTCGAGGTCGTGCAGTCGGGCCTGTGGGTCCGCCCGGCCGAGGAGCCCAAGAACGCCGAGAAGGTACGCGCGGCAGCACTGGACCCGCAAGGCAGCACGCTGGTCTTCGACGACACGGCCCCCGAGCGCGTGGACCGGATGCGGGAGCTGGCCGAGGACCTGGCCGCCCGGGTCGACCCGTCGGTGGGCCAGGAGACGGCCTTGTTCCCCGCCTCGGTGCTGGTTCCCGGGCAGCGTCCCGCGGGCCGCGCGGAGGCGGTGCTGCGCCCGGTGGAGTCCTCCCCGGCGCTGGTGGCCGTCCCGGTCGTGGCGACGTCCGTCGAGATGCCCGTGGCGCCGGCGACCACCTCCTTCCTTCCGCCCGCGGTGGAGGCCATCCTCATGCCCGCACCGGCCGCCCCGGCCGCGCCCGTCGCTCCGACCGCTCCTGCCGCTCAGGTCGCGCCCCAGATGCAGGTCGCCCCGCAGATGCCCGTTGCCCCGCAGCGGCCGGTTGCGCAGGCGCCGGCCATCCCGGTGCCGGTGCTACCCGCTCAGGTGCCCGCGGTGCCGTCGCTGCGGACGGGGTCGGTCTCGCCGGACGGGCCCGAGCACCAGGCTCCGGTGCCGTCCTCCGACGCGGTGACCAAGGCGTTCAACCGCGCAGACCTGTTCCCCGGCGGGGTCGTGCCCGGCACGGCCTTCGCCGAGCAGCTCCGCGTGCCCGCCGAGCGGCCGGTCCCCGCTCAGGCCGCAGCTCCTGGACCGGTGCCGCCGGCCGCGACCTCGCCCGAGCCCGCCGGCCCGCCGCCCGTCGTCGGGGCGCCGGCCCCGGC
>CAKUMG010000528.1 GCA_934667465.1 uncultured Actinoplanes sp.
CAGGGTGAAGGTGGATCCCTCCCCCGGCGTGCTGTGCAGCGTGAGGCTGCCCCCCAGCAGCCCGGCCAGGCGCCGCTCCACGACCTCGGGCGGGCCGGCGACCGTCGCGGCGGCGGCCTCGTCGAGGTGCTGCTGCTGGCGCGGGGTGCGGGCGGCGGCCCGGACGGCGGCCACCGGTCCCAGGGGCGGGAACTCGCCGGTCGCCCGGCTGCGAGCCAACGCCCACGCCTCGGGCAGCGCCAGGTCGGCGGCCTCGGTGCCGGTGTCGGCGACCAGCACGTCCACGCCGATCGCCACCCACGGCTCCGCCTGCTGGGCGGAGGGCACGAAGGTACGCCGGTAGTCCTCCAGCGCCTGCTCCCCGCCCGCCCGCAGCAGCGGCCCGCCCACGATCACCGGCAGGCCGAGCCGGGCGGCGATCCGGACCCCCGTCCCGGTCGCGAGCACGTACAGCGGGAGGGGGCCGTCCGGCCGCGGGTGCGCGGTGATCTCCGCCGCGCCGGCGAGGTAGTCCCGCAGCTCGGCGAGATCGGCCGCGAAATCCCCGCCGGGCTCTCGCAGGGCCCGGCGCACCGGCGCGGTGAAGCCGGGCGAGCGGCCCAGACCCAGGTCGACCCGGCCCGGGGCGAAGGCCGACAGCGTGGCGAACTGCTCCGCGACCACGAGCGGCTGGTGGTGCGGCAGCATCACCCCGGCCGACCCGAGCCGGATCGTGCTCGTGGCGCCGGCGACGGCGGTCAGCAGCACCGCCGGGGCGGCGCCCGCGATCCCGGGGACCCCGTGGTGCTCGGCCACCCAGAACCGGTGGTAGCCGAGCCGCTCGGCCCGCGCGGCGCGCGCGACGGTGCCCCGCAGCGTCTCGGCCGCGGTCTCGCCGGCCCGGGTGCGGGACCGGTCGAGCAGCGAGAGTCGTACCCCGGTGTTGATCACACCAGGTCCAGCGCCCGCGACCAGTGGTCTTGTTCCCGGGCAAGGGGATGCCCCGCGGGATCGCGTCCCGCGGGGCATCGGCTGCCGGCGAGGCTACTGCGCGGCGGCGTCCATCTGCTCGCGCAGCGACTTCGGGCGCATGTCCGTCCAGACCTCGTCGACGTAGGCGGAGCACTCGTCGCGCGTGCCCTCCTTGCCGGCCCGGGTCCAGCCGGCCGGCACGTCGAGGCCCACCGGCCACAGCGAGTACTGCTCCTCGTCGTTGCGCAGCACCTCGTAGCGGTCGTTCTCGTCCATGGTGTTCTCCTCCGGTCGGTTCATCTGGTGGTCCCGGGCGCCGGGACCGGCGTCCGGGGGAAGTCACGCAGCACCCGGCTCGCCGTGACCGAGACGGTCACGACGGCGATGCCGGCCGCGCAGATCAGCACCGCGGCGGTGCCGGGCGCCGCCGCGGCGAGCAGGCCGCCCAGCACCGGGCCGGCGGCGCCCGCCGCCCCGGTCAGCAGGCTCAGCACCCCGCTGAGCCGGCCGCGCAGCTCGTCGGGGGTGCTGATCAGCTGCCGGGTCACGATCGTGGTGTTCGCCGTCGGTGCCAGCAGGGCCATGCCGGCGAAGATGGCACCGATCAGGTAGCCGTCGCGGGCCAGCGCGGTGAGCGGGGTCAGCACCGCCAGCACCCAGAAGGTCGCGGCGATCGACACGTACGGGCCCAGCAGCCGCTGCAGCCACGGTGCGGCCAGGGCACCCGCGACACCGCCCACGCCGAGCATGGCGGCCATGACCCCGATCTCCCCGGCCGGCACGCCCCGGCGCTGCGCCAGCACGATCACCACCAGGTAGAAGGCGCTGAAGAACAGGTTCAGCAGCGCGGCGTAGATCGTGGTGACCCGGATCATCCGCTGGCGCCAGGCCCAACGCAGCCCGGCCAGCATCTCCGGGACCAGCCGGCCAGCCGCGGCAGGCGGGCCGGGACGGGGCGGCACCCGCAGGAAGGCCAACGCCGCGAACGCCACGAGGTGGGTGAGCGCGTCCACCAGGAACGGCAGCACCCGCCCGGCCGCGAACAGGAACCCGCCGGCGGCGGTGCCGGCCAGCTGCCCCAGGGAGGTCCGCGCGCCGTTCGCGGCCACCGCGCCGGCCAGCTGATCCTCGGGCACCAGCGCGGCCAGGGTGGCGTCCTCGGCCGGCTCGAACAGGGCCGTGCAGGTGCCCAGGACCGCGGCCACGACCACCATGTGCGCCACGGTGGCCGTACCCGTCAGCAGTGCCGTGACCAGGCTGCCGGCGGCCAGGAACTGCGCCGCCTCGCAGGACAGCAGGATCCGTTTGCGGTTCCACCGGTCCGCCAGCGCACCCGCCGGCAGCCCGGCAACCAGCTGCGCGGTGGCGATCGTGCCGAGCACCAGCCCGGACGCGGCCGTGGAGCCGGTGATCGCGAGGACCAGCAGCGGGAACGCGATGGTGGTCGCGTTGTGGCCGAACTCGGCGCACGCCTGGCTGGCCCAGAGCAGCCGGTAGCCGCGGTTGCGGCGCAGCGGGACGACGGTCATCGGCGCCCTTGCCGGCAGTCGGCGACGATGCCGCGCAGGGCCTCGGCGAACGCCCCGGCGACCGCGGTCACCCGGGCCTCGTCGTGCCGGCCGGGCGCGAAGTACCAGGAGAACTCGAGCTCCCCGCCGTGCACCGAGCCCACCACCTCGAGGGCATGGGGCCGGCGGTCGCGCGGGTCGTGGTCCTGGCCGGGTGCGGGGTGCGCGGCCAGGAAGAGCGTGGCGCCGGCCTCCTGCGGGCGCGCGTCCCACTGACCGAGGTAGTTGAACACGACCTCCGCCCCGGGCTGTTCCGACAACCGGCGCCGGATCTCGTCGTCGCCGAGCCAGCGCAGCGCCCCGTGACCGAAGCCGTTGCCGGGCACGGCACGCAACTGCTTGCGGATCGACTTGATCAGCGTCCGCCACTGCGGTTCCGGGCCGGCCGGCACGTCGAGGGCGACCGGATAGACGGTGGTGAACCAGCCGACCGTGCGGGACAGGTCCACGCCGTCGAGGACGTCCTCACGCCCGTGCCCCTCGAGCTGGACCCGCACCGGGACGCGGCCGGTGCCGTCGGACAGCGCCCAGGCGAGCGCGGCCAGCAGCACGTCGTTGATCCGGGTCCGGTAGACCCCGGGGGCGGCACGCAGCAGCGTCCCGGTGTCCGCGGCGTCCAGGGCGACGGAGACCGTGCGCAGCGGTGCGCCCGCCTGGTCCCCGGCCGGTTCCGGCTCGCCGGCCGGGCCGGCGGCGGCCCAGTAGTCCGCCTCGCCGTCCAGCGCGCCGGAGGCGACGTGACCGCTCAGGCGCGCGGCCCAGTCGCGTACCGACGTGGTCCTGGCGCCCAGGTCGACCGGGCCGCCGCCGGTCAGCTGCCGGTAGGCGGTATCCAGGTCGTCGAGCAGGATCCGCCACGACACCCCGTCGACGACCAGGTGGTGCGCCACCAGCAGCAGGTACGGGTTGCGGCCCGCGCCGCGGTCGAACAGCACCGCCCGCAGCAGCCCGCCGCGGCCCAGGTCGAACGACGCGTGCGCGTCCTCGGCCGCCTTCTCCAGCGCGGCCTGCTGCTGCGCGTCGTCGGTGGCGGGCAGCCGGTGCCGGCGCAGCACCGCCGTCGCCTGCGGCGGCGGGATCTCCTGCCGCCAGCCGTCGGGCCCCGGAGTGAAGACCGAGCGCAACGCGTCGTGCTGCACGACCAGGGCGGTGAGTGCCTCGCCCAGGGCGGCCTCGTCCACACCGGCCGGCAGCTCGACCATGACCGCCTGGTTGAAGTGGTGCGGGTTGGCGGTGTGGGTGTCGAAGAACCAGCGCTGGATCGGGGTGAGCGCCACCTCGCCGGTCACCGGGGCACGCCCGGCGTCGCCGGCGGTGACCACGGAGACCACCCCGGCGAGCGCGGCGACGTCCTGGTGGCGGAACAGGTCCTTGGTGGTCAGGTGCAGGCCGGCCTGCCGGGCCCGGGACACCACCTGGATGCTCAGGATCGAGTCGCCGCCGATGTCGAAGAAGTTGTCGTGCACGCCGACCCGGTCCAGGCCGAGCACGTCGGCCCAGATCCCGGCCAGCGCCTCCTCGAGCGGGGTGCGCGGGGCCACGTAGCCGGCCGCCGAGCCGCCCGCGGCGGGGTCCGGGGCGGGCAGGGCGCGCCGGTCCACCTTGCCGTTCGCCGTGACCGGCACCGCATCGAGCGGCACCACGACGGCCGGGATCAGGTAGTCCGGCAGGTTCCGGCCGAGCAGTTCGCGCAGCTGCGCGGTGTCCGGCGCGACGGTGCCCGGCTCCGGCACGACGTAGCCGACGAGACGCCGGACGCCCGGCTGGTCCTCGCGCGCGGCGGCCACGGCCCGGGCCACGCCGGGGCAGGCGGCCAGGGCGGCCTCCACCTCGCCGAGCTCGATCCGGAAGCCGCGGATCTTGACCTGGTCGTCGGCCCGGCCGAGGAACTCCAGCTGACCGGCGGCGGTCCACCGGGCCAGGTCACCGGTGCGGTACATGCGCTGCCCCGGCGTGCCGTGCGGGTCGGCGACGAAGCGCTGCGCGCTCAGCCCGGGGCGGTGCAGGTAGCCGCGGGCCAGCCCGGCACCGGCGACGTACAGCTCGCCGGCGGCACCGAGCGGCACCGGTTGCAGGTGCGCGTCGAGCACGTACACCCGGGTGTTCGGGATCGGGCGGCCGATGGCGGGCACGCCGCCCGGCACCAGCGGATTGCTCCAGCTGGTGACGACCGTGGACTCGGTCGGGCCGTACGCGTTGATCATGCGACGGCCCGGCGCCCAGCGCGCCACGAGGCCGGGCCCGCAGGCGTCACCGCCGACGATCAGCGTGGCGAAGTGCGGCAGCTCGACGTCGGGGACGGTGGCCAGCGCGGCGGGCGGGATCAGCGCGTGCGTGACCCGCTGCTCCCGCAGGATCTCGGCGAGCTGGTCACCGATCAGCGGGCCCGGCGGCGGCACCACCAGCGCGGCGCCCGCGGGCAGTGCCATGCACAGCTCGAGGACCGAGGCGTCGAAGCTGGGCGAGGCGAACTGCAGCACCCGGTCCCCCGGCGTGACGGCGAAGTGCTCGATCTCCGCGGCGGCGAAACTCGCGAGGCCGGCGTGGGTGACGGTGACGCCCTTGGGCCGGCCGGTCGAGCCGGAGGTGTAGAT
>CAKUMG010000529.1 GCA_934667465.1 uncultured Actinoplanes sp.
GTGTGGCCGCGTCGCCGCATCGCCTGGCCGCGCCGTCGGACCGTCGGACCGTCGGACCGGACCGTCGGACCGTCGGACCGTCGGACCGTCGGACCGAGCGTCGCCCGGCCATGGGGGCACCCGGCCCGTCGGGTCGCCCGGCCGCTGGGGTGCTGGGGGCGGGCGGTCAGGCGCGGCCCCAGAGGTCGAAGGGGCGGGGACCCGGCCGGAAGCCGTGCGCCTCCGCCATGGCCGCGGCCTCGCGGAAGCCGCGCGCGACCTGGTCGGGCACGTGGGCGTCGCTGCCGAAGGAGACCGCGTCGCCGCCCGACTCGTGCCACCAGCGGACGATGTGCGACTCGAGCGGCCGGCGGGTGTTGATCTCCAGGGCGCGGCCGGACTCGGCGGTGGCGCGCAGCGCGTGGCGGAACTCCTCCTCGAACACGGTCAGGTCGAGCGGCCCGGCCGTCGCCGCCGGCCACGAGCGCAGCGGGTAGTCGATGTGGGTCAGCACCTCGAAGGCGTCGCTGCCGCGCACCAGGTCGACGATGCCGGACAGATAATCCCGTACGAGATCGAAAGCGTCCCGTCGCCGGAAGAGCGCCCACGGCTCGCCGAAGCCCGAGCCGTCGCCGGTGGGCAGGCAGTGCAGCGAGCCGATCACCCGGTCGAACGGGCCGGTGGCCAGCATCTTCGCGACCTCGCCGGCGTGCCAGTGCGCCTCGCCGACCTCCATCCCGCTGAGGATGATCAGGCCGGGGAACAGGTCGCGGCAGCGCTCGATCGCCGCGAAGTAGCCGTCGGAGTCGAAGGGCGGCGGCGTCAGCGTGACCTCGTCGGTCATCTTCGCGGCGAGCCGGTCGTGGCCGGCCAGGTCCGCCCGGGTCACCGACCAGACCGTGTAGTCGACGTGCTCGGTGAACGCGATCGCCGGCAACCCGATCTCGACGGCCCGGGCGCAGGAGCCCTCCATCGACCCGAAATCGGCGTCCCAGGACCACTCCGAGTGGGTGTGGCTGTCGGCCGGCAGCGGTGTGGCTTCCATCCGACCATTGTCGCGGGCAGGATGGCGTCGTGACCGTGGAGATCGTGCCCGCCGATGTGCCCTTGGACACCGTCGCGCGGCTTGCGGAGATCGTGAACCAAGCGTACGCGGAGGGGGAGAAGGGGCTGTGGCTCTCCGGCGCCGCGCGCACCAGCGTCGAGCAGTTGGCGGGCCTCGTCGAGCGTGGGGAGATCGCTGCGGCGCGGCGTGACGGCGCCGTGGTCGGCGCGGTGCGCGTACGGGAGCCGGCAGTTGATCTGTCGGAGCTGGGGATGCTGGCGGCGGACCCGGCCGAGCGTGGCTCCGGCATCGGGCGGGAGTTGGTGGAGTTCGCGGAGCGGCGGGCGCGGGAGCGGGGGTCGCGCTCCATGCGGCTCGAACTGCTGGTGCCGATCGAGGGCGAGCACCCGGTCAAGGAGTTCCTGCGCGGCTGGTACACGCGGCGCGACTATCGCGAGACCGGCGCGGGCGACCTCGCGGAGACGCATCCCGATCTGGCACCACTGCTCGCCGTACCGTGCCGGTTGGTGCAATTCCACAAAGCACTTTGAGTACGGGTACCCATCCGCGCGCGGCCGCCGCCGACCAGACTTCCCGGCATGCGAAAGATGAACCTGACCGTCGTCACCGGAATGCTCGGCATGCTGCTGCTGGGCGGCTGCTCGATGCAGGACGCGATGTGCGGCAGCGGCGAATACCCGGTGAAGGTCGTGAACAGCACGAGCGGCGGCGCCTGCGTGAAGAACGGCGAGGAACCGCCCTCGGAATACGTTCGCTATCCCGAGGGCAAGGTCCCGCAGCGCGTCGGCGATGAATGGGACACCTATTGGGACACGCACATGCTCGACGAGTCCGGCAAGGAGATCCCGGCCTGACGCACTATTGCCGGTAGTTCTCCAGGAATCGGCGCAGGCGGTCGGTGTCGTCGTCGAGGACGTCCACCGGCGCCAGGAAGACCATGCGCAGGTGGTCTGGGGTGGGTAGGTTGAAGCCGGTGCCGTGCGAGAGCAGCATCAGCTCCTGCTCCAGCAGGTCGATGATCATCCGCTGGTCGTCGCTGATCTTGTAGACCTCGGGGTCGAGCCGCGCGAACAGGTAGAGCGCCCCGCCCGGCAGCATCGCCTCGACGCCCGGGATCGCATTGAGCTTGCGCCACGCGTGGTTGCGCTGCTCGTAGAGGCGGCCGCCGGGCCGGATCAGGGTGTTGATGCTCTGGTAGCCGCCCAGCGCGGTCTGCACGGCGTGCTGCGCGGGCACGTTCGGGCACAGGCGCATGTTGGCGAGCAGTTGCAGGCCCTCGAGATACTCCTGGGCCTGCCCGGCGGGCCCGCTGACCGCCATCCAGCCCGACCGGAACCCCGCCGCCCGGTACGCCTTCGACAGCCCGCTCATCGTGATGACCGTCAGGTCCGGGGCGAGCGCGGCGGCGCACACGTGCCGCGCGTCGTCGTACAGGATCTTGTCGTAGATCTCGTCCGCCAGCACCAGCAACCCGTGCCGCCGCGCGATCTCCAGCAGCCCCAGCAGCGTCTCCCGCGAATAGACCGCGCCCGTCGGGTTGTTCGGGTTGATGATCACGAGCGCCCGCGTGTTCGGCGTGACCTGCGCCGCGACGTGCTCCAGATCCGGCTGCCATCCCTGCGCCTCGTCGCAGCGATAGTGCACGGCCCGCCCACCACACAGCGTCACCGACCCCGTCCACAGCGGGTAGTCAGGGCTCGGTACGAGCACCTCGTCGCCGGTGTTCAGCAACGCCTGCATGGACATGGCGATCAGCTCCGACACCCCGTTGCCGAGGAACACGTCGTCGGGCTGCACCTGCTCCACGCCCATCGTCTGGTAGTACTGCGCCACCGCCACCCGGGCCGAATAGATGCCCCGCGCGTCGCTGTACCCCTCGGCGTTCCCCAGGTTGTGCACCATGTCGGCCACGATCGGCTCCGGCGTGGCCAGGCCCCACGGCGCGGGGTTGCCGAGGTTGAGCTTGAGAATGCTCTTGCCGGACGCCTCCAGCTCCTGTGCCCGCTGCAGCACCGGGCCGCGGATGTCGTACCGGACGTTACGGAGCCTGCTTGCCTGCGTCACCATCCTCCGAGCCTAACCACGCCCCGTCACCGACCGGCGTAACCAATCGCACTTCTCCGGCTCCACGGCCCATCAGGTGGGACACCACAGGTGCCAACGGCATCGCCCTCGAGGAGCGCAAGGTTTTCGCAAGGTAGTCGTCCGGTGCCCGGACCTAGCGTGTGGCCGTTGTTCCCACCGTCGAAGGAGCAGATGTGTCCACTCGCCAGAGCCGCAACGTCAAGAGACTGGTCCAGGCGGGGCTCGCCGCCCTGATGACCGCGGGCGCGGTCGTGTCCTTCGCCCCGCCGGCCTCGGCGGCGGACATCCTCTACACCAGCAAGAACGTGGGGTGTGTCATCAACAACCGCGACGTCAACTTCACGCTCACGCTCAGGTACGAGAACAAGTTCCCGCTCCGGTTCTCCGTCGACCAGGTCCAGTGGTCCACGAGCCCGTCCTTCACGCCGTCGCGACTGACGATCAGCCTGCGCGAACGCAACGGCAGCGCCACGCCACTGATCCGGGCCTGGGGCGGGACCGCCAGCACCCTGCACGATGTGGGCGCCACGGGCAACACCGGTTCCAACTGGGAGCAGGCCACCCACGCATCGAACACCTACAAGGGCGTCTACTCGCGCGTCTACCTCAACGCCGACACCTACTGCGACACCGCGATGATCCCCGCGCCGAGCGTCGTCATCGGCTGACCGTTTTCCTGACCGGGCGGTGTCGGCCGAGGCTCCGGGAGGAGCGGCGCCGCCCGCCCCCATCGCGATGATCAGGTCGAGTGCGCGCCCGGGCCGGGCCGCGTCCACGCGGGGCGCCTCATCGGCGCGGCGCGATGGTCACGGCCGACAGCCGGTGCGGCAGCACTTCTCCGACGGGGCGCCCGGTGCGCCCGGACCGCCCAGCCGTGGTTCGAGGCGCGGGTGACGAAGGTTCCGGTCTGCCGGGGCGCGCGCCCGCCCTCGGTGATCGAGCGCATCGCGTGCGCCTGAACGATCGCCGGGGTGGCCACCCGCTGTGCCACCGCCGACGGCGCCTCCGCAAGCGGCGGACTCACATGACGTCGGCGGGGTAGAGGTTGGGCGGGGCGGCCGGGGTCAGGTGGGTGGCGGGCAGGGTGAACCAGAAGATGCTGCCGCCGCCCGGGTTCGGGGCGGTGCCGAGTTCGCCGCCGTGGAGGGTGATGATGCGGCGGGCGATGGCCAGGCCGAGGCCCGTGCCCGGGTAGGCCTCGGCCGCCGGGGCGCGGTGGAAGGGCTCGAAGATGCGGTCGCGCTGGTCGGCGGGGATGCCGATGCCGCGGTCGGCTACCTCGAGGCGCCACCAGCCGGGGGTGTGCTCGCGGGCGGAGACCGTGATGTGGGCCGGGGCGCCCGGGCGGACGAAGCGGGTGGCGTTGTCGACGAGCTGGCCGAGGAGCTCGGCGAGCAGGTCGGCGTCGGCCAGGACCGGGGGCAGGTCGGCTACGTGGACCGCCGCGGGGGTGGTGTCGAGGCGGCCCGCGACGATGCCGAGGGCGAGGGCGGTGGTGTCGGTCGGTGCGGGCTTGAGCGCCGTCTCGTCGGCCGCGGACCAGGTGGTCAGGGCGTCGGCGAGGGTCAGCAGGCGCCGGGTGCTGCGGGCGATGCGCTCGAGGAAGTCGCGGGATGCGGGGTCGAGGTGCGGGGCGGCCTCCTCGAGGAGCAGTTCGGTGCAGCCGGCGATGTTGTGCAGGGGTGCGTGCAGGTGCTGCCCGGCTGCCGCTGCGAAAGCGGTCACGGCGAGGTCGGTGCCGGCGGGGGCGGCGGCGGAGAAACCAGCGCTCGTGGAGGCGGCGCCGGAAGTTGCAGCAGAGGCGGGGGCGGGGAGGGCGGCGGCGCTCGCGGGGGCGGTGGCGGAGCCGGCGAGATCGGCGGGAGCGGGCGATGCAGGGCGGGACGAAAGGGGGGTGGAGGCCAGGCGCGCCAGCTCCGCACGGCGGCGGGCGGTGCGGCGCCGGGCGGCCGAGTTGGCCAGTGCGGTGCCGGCG
>CAKUMG010000530.1 GCA_934667465.1 uncultured Actinoplanes sp.
GACCTCGTGACGCCGTTCCGCGGCCTCGAGCGCGACGACAATCTGCGCGCCGACACGTCGATGGCGAAGCTCGCGACGACGCGACCGGCCTCGTCACGGCCGCCCGGTCCCGGACGTCCGGCGCGGCTGGTCGCGTGCTCGACCGCGAGCCGCCCGCCGTCGACCTCGTCCTGGCCGGCGACGTCTGCTATGACCGCGAGATGACCGAGCGGGTGCTGCCCTTCCTCGACCGCGCCCGCGCCGGCGGCTGCGAGGTCCTGGTGGGCGACCCGGGGCGGGGTTACCTGCCCGAACGGCTGTTCGTGCGTCGCGCGGAATACCCGGTGCCCGTACCGGCGGCCCTGGAGGAGACAGAGACGCTCGTCACGGGGGTCTGGCAGATGCTTTCGCCACGCAACAAGTTGTAGGCTGCAACAAAATGGGGATTCCGCGGTTCATCCGCCCGGGCATCCGGGCGAGAGGGATGCTCTAGACGCCCGGCCCCGACACAGCACGGGAGAAAGCGTGAGCAAGCCAACCGAATACGCGCCGCCGTCGGCGGAGTTCACCCATCGCCAGGTCCTCACGGTGCTCGGCGGGCTGATGATGGGCATGTTCCTGGCCGCGCTGGACCAGACCATCATGGCCACGGCCACCCGCACCATCGCCGACGATCTCAACGGCTTCAACCTGCAGGCCTGGGCGACGACGGCGTTCCTCATCACGTCGACGATCTCCACGCCGCTCTACGGCAAGCTGTCCGACATCTACGGCCGGCGCCCCTTCTTCCTGTTCGCCATCGGGATCTTCATCGTCGGCTCGTTCCTCTGCGGGCTTTCGCAGAACATGTACGAGCTGGCGGCCTTCCGCGCGGTCCAGGGCATCGGCGCCGGCGGACTGATGTCGCTGGCGCTGGCGATCATCGGCGACATCGTGCCGCCCCGCGAGCGCGCCAAGTATCAGGGCTTCTTCCTGGCGGTGTTCGGCACGGCGAGCGTCATCGGCCCGATCCTCGGCGGCTTCGTCGCCGGCGCGGACCCCATCCTGTGGATCGACGGCTGGCGCTGGGTGTTCTACATCAACGTGCCGATCGGTCTCGCCGCCATGGCCGTGGTCGCCAAGGTCCTGCACCTGCCGCACCAGCGCACCGACCACCGGATCGACTGGCCGGGCGCCGTCACCCTGATCATCGGCCTGGTCCCCCTGCTCACCGTCGCCGAGCAGGGCCGCGACTGGGGCTGGGGCTCCGGGCGCTCGATCGCGTGCTTCGCGGTCGGCATCCTGGGCCTGATCGGCTTCGTCCTCGCCGAGCGGGCCTACAAGGACGAGGCGCTGCTGCCGCTGCGGCTGTTCGGCAACCGGACCGTCGCGGTCAGCTCGGTCTCCAGCACGATCCTCGGCATGGCGATGTTCGGCGGGCTGATGACCATCCCGCTCTACCTGCAGATCGTCAAGGGCAGCTCGCCCACGGTCGCCGGCCTGCAGATGATCCCGCTGGTCCTGGGCATCATGGGCGGCTCGATCACGTCCGGGCAGGTCATCTCGCGTACCGGCCGCTACCGCATCTTCCCGCTGATCGGCTGCTCGCTGATGACGGTGGCGCTGGGCCTGTTCGCGCTCGTCGGCGCGGACACGCCGCTCTGGCGGACGATGCTGGTGATGCTGCTGATGGGCCTCGGCCTGGGCTGCAACATGCAGCCGATGATCACCGCGGTGCAGAACGCCGTCTCGCCCCGCCAGATCGGCGTGGCCACCAGCTCGGTCGCGTTCTTCCGCTCGATGGGCGGCACGCTGGGCACCGCGGTCTTCCTGTCGGTGCTCTTCAACGTGCTGCCGGGCAAGATCGGCTCCGCGTTCGCCACCGCGCAGACCACCCCGGAGTTCCAGCAGGCGCTGGCCGCCGACCCCGCTCAGGCGCAGCTCCTGCAGCAGGCGACCGGCGGCGCTGCCCTGGACGACACGTCGTTCCTCGGCCGCCTCTCCGACGTGGTCGCCCATCCGTTCAAGGAGGGCTTCTCCGACAGCATCCAGGTCGTCTTCCTGATCGCCCTGGCGGTCATGATCGTCGGCCTGATCGTGGTCTTCTTCCTGCCGGAGATCCCGCTGGCGCAGCGCTCGGCGCAGCAGCAGCGGGCCGACGAGGCGGCAGCCGCCGCGAACAGCGACGGCGTTCCCGGAGAGGTCGGGGCGGGCCCGGTGCGAGGCCCTTCCCATTGACGCGTACGGGCGGACGGGCGCGTAGGCACCCACCCGCCCGGCACCGCTCAGCGCCCGCAAAACCAAGCTCAGGGCGCGCGCCCGGCACCGCTGAGCGCCCACGAAATCAGGCTCAGGGCGCGCGCCCGGCACCGCTGAGCGCCCACGAAGAACCAGGTTCAGGGCGCGACGGTACGCAGCGCTTCCGCCGCCTCGTCCTGCGCGTACTCGCCGTCGGGCAGCGCGTCGACGGCGGTGAGCGCCTCGGCGGACAGGCCGGCGGCGATCGCGCCCCGCTGCAGGTCGCCGGCGCTCAGGCGCTCATGAGCGGCAAAGGCGTCGTCGAGATAGGCGTCCAGAAGCTTGCCGGTTTCCGCATCCACGGACGGCGGGGTACCCGGCCGTGAGCTCCGCAAACGAGGCCCTCGCGAGCACCGGATCGTGTGGTTCAGGTCACAATCAGTGGTGGAATGGCCGCGGGCTGCCGAAGGTTGAGAACAAGTGCCGGTGTGCCCAGTGTCCCCGGGCCTCACCATAAAGCCTTCACGGAATACCGTTCGGCTGGAGCCGTGTCGCGCCACTCGCCGCGAGGCGACCTGCACACCGGCACCCTACGTTCGCCGCCCCCGGGCCCAGCCCGGGGGCGGTGGCTTTTCTCCGGCCCCCACGGGCCGTGACCAGGGCCGCAACGGGCCGCCGGACCACGATCGCCGGCGGAGGTTCACAACGCGGAGTCACGGGTACCCGCCGACCATGAGCGATGACCGGGTGGAGCAGCGGGCCTCTGACCTACTGCCCGAGGAACAGGCGGCGGGCAGTGCCGATCCGGAGGCGCAGGCCGCGGCGATCCTGGCGGAGTCCGACGAGCGCGAGGAGGCTCCCGGCGCCGCACCGAGCACATTTCTGGAACACCGGACGGCCGGGCAGACGGTTACGCCCCGGAACGGCACCCGATAGAGGACACCACTTTCGTGTTCGGCGACGACCATGGCAATATCGGCCAAATGTCTGCCCCGCAGCGGAGCACCGGGCGGCGTTCGGCGTCGCACAGCAGCATGCCGGCGACCGGCGCCACTCCGTCCTTCCCGACCCGACCGGCACTGCCCGGCCGGGTGACGCCGTCAATCTCGCTGGCGGCCCACTTCACGGCGCCGGCGGCGCCGGTGACCCCGGCCAAGGCGGCGGCCAGGAAGGCGGCGGCGATGGCGGCCGGGTCGATGAGGACGACCGCGATGGCGGCGGCCGCGATCTCGGTGGCGCCCATGACCGCCCCTGAGACGGCCCAGGCCGCCCGGGCCGGCGATCCGCACCCGGTGGAGGTCGCGGGGCTGCTGCACGAGCTCTCGGCGCTGCTGCTGGGCGCCGACGACATCGCCCAGGCGCTCGACCGGCTCGCGGCGTTCGGCGTCCGGGCGCTGCCGGGCACGCTGCGCTGCTCGGTGACCCTGATCGGCGAGGGTGGACCGCCCGTGCTGGCCGCGTCCGGGCCGGAGGCGCAGGCGCTCGACGACCTGCAGTACGAGTCCGGGGACGGTCCCGGGCTCGAGGCCGCCCGCACCCGCGCCGTCGTCACCGCGCACGACCTGCCCAGCGACGCGCGGTGGCCGGAACTGGCCGAGTGCGCCCGCGAGGTCCGGGTCCGCGGGGTCGCCGCGATCCCGCTCGACGTGCAGCGGTCGGCCGTCGGCGCGGTCAGCTTCTATGTCGAGCGGACCGGCGGCGTCGACCCGGAGCTGCTGCTCACCGCGATGGCCCTGGTCAACCAGGCGGAGGTGCTGCTCGGCGAGCTCCAGCGGCGGGCCGCGCTGCGTGAGGGGGCCACTGTCGACCGGGCGGCGGGGGTCATCATCGCCCAGCGCGGGTGCGGGGTGCAGGAGGCGTACGCGGTCCTGCGCGACACCTCGCAGCGCCTCGGCCTGCCCCGCGAAGAGGTGGCGGAGCGCCTCATCGCCGCCGCCGCCCGCAACGCCGAATAGCAGAGCCACCGGCGGCGGGACGCCGAACAGCAGAGAGCCACCGGCGGCGGGAGTGACCCGCTCGCCGGTGGCTCAAGAAACAGGATCAGGACGCGGCCGGCACGACGGCCACGCGGGGCGCAGCGTCCGAGGAGTCCTCGTCGTCCGACGGGGAACCCTCCGCGGCCTCCTTCGCCAGCGAGTACGCCATCTGCAGGAAGTCCGACGCCGCCGTGGCCGTGAACACCGTGGCCGCCAGCCGGGTGAACCGGGGCGCGAAGATCAGCCCGCTCGTCAGCCCCGTCGCCACCCACACCGCGAGGCAGAACGGGCAACTGACCAGCTCGCCGATCGAGTGGCGCAGCGCGCTGCCCTCGTCGCGGACCTCCTCGTTGAGCTCGCCGCTGCCGGCGGGCTCGGAGTAGCGGGTGAAGGGTGCACGCAGCGGGCTGGTGATCGCGTCCTTGGCGATCAGCCGGCTCAGCTTGTGGGTGGCGATCGAGATCAGCACCACGTCGCCGAGGGCGGGCCGCTCGGGCACCGGCCGTCCCGTCAGTCGTGCGGCGCCCGCCACGCCGGCCGCGAGCACGCCGAAGGCGCCCATCGTGGTCACGTAGCCGTCGAGCGGCCGGTGCTCGTGGGGCGCGTACTGCTTGCGGAGCCGTTCGAAGCGGCCGCGGACCGAGGGGAGCATCAGGGGGTTTTCCTCTCTCAGGCGTGCTGGGTGAGCCGGTGCGGGTCGACCTCGCGGCCGGGGTGGCGGGCGAGGTATTCGGTCTCCAGCTCGGCCGTGCGGCGCAGGTGGGTGGAGAGGGCGGCCTCCGGCGCGTGGCGCAGCGCGTCGAGCCGGGTCCGGTGCAGGCTGCCCAGCTCACGCAGGATGTCCTCGTCGGCGAGCCCGGCCGGGTCGATGCCGGTCTCGGTGCCCACGGCGTCGTCGATGTCGCGGTCGCTCATGATCACTTCCCTTCCT
>CAKUMG010000531.1 GCA_934667465.1 uncultured Actinoplanes sp.
GCGTCGAGCAGCCAATGGAAGCTGCAGGTGGACGGCGCCGGCGGGCGGCCGAGCTGCGTGCTGGTCGGCGTGCGGCCGGGGATAAAGATCGTCCGCAGCACGGTCACCGTCGCCGACGGCCGGTGGCACACCGTCGAGTGCCGCCGCCGGGGCACGTCGTTCTCGGTGCTGGTGGACGGCGCCGTGCGGGGCAACCGGACCGTCGCGGCGTCGCTGTCGGTGGCCAACAACAAGCCGCTGAGCCTGGGCGGCAAGGGCGCGTTCGCGGACAACGACCAGTTCCACGGCATCCTCGACGACGTCTGGGTCCGGATCGGCTGAGGGGTCACCTCCCCAGGCCCTCGGACATCGCCCGGAGCAGCTGCGCGTCGGTCGTGTCGCCGGACAACTCCCAGGCGAACGCGCCGCCGAGGCCGTTGCCGCGCGCGTACGCCATCTTGTCCTTGATCGTCTGCGGGGTGTCGTAGCTCCACCACTGGCCGCGGCAGAAGGCGTAGGTGGTGCCGCCCAGCGTGCCGGTCGGCGGGCACGACTCGGCGAGGACCCCGTAGTCCTCCATGCCCTTCTCGTAGCTGCCGGGCGCGGCACCCGTCGCGGGCGCGCCCGGCGTGGCGCTGGCGACCCCGGCCCAGCCGCGGCCGTAGAAACCGATCCCGAGCAGGATCTTCTCCGGCGGTACGCCCGCGTCGCGCAGCCCGCGGATCGCGCTGTCCGTGGTCGCGGTGTCCCGGGGGATCCCCGGGTACGCGGTCAGCGGCGAGTGGGCGGCGGTCGGGCCCGGCGAGTTCCCCGTGCCGAAGAAGTCGTACGTCATCGCACTCAGCCAGTCGGTCTGCGCGGCCACGTCCGCGTAGTCGGTGGCCGCGATCTTCCCCAGGTCGCCGGGGACCGCGGCCGTGACGACCGCCTCCGGTCCCAGCTCCCGGCGCAGCGCGGCGACGATCCCGGTCAGCGCGTCCGGCCCGCTCTCGTCGCAGACCAGCCCGCACGCGTTCGGGTACTCCCAGTCCACGTCGATGCCGTCGAAGATCCCGGCCCAGCGCTCGTCGCGCAGCAGCTTCGCGCACGACGCGGCGAACTTCTCCGGGTCGCGGGCCGCCTCGGTGAAGCCGGCCGACCCGGTCCACCCGCCGAACGACCACAGCACCTTGAGTCCGGGGTGGCGCGCCTTGAGCTTGCGGAGCTGCCCGAAGTTGCCGCGCAGCCCCTGCTTCGGCCGGTCGGCCACCCCGTCGACGCTGGCGGCCGCGGGCACGGGTTTCTGATGGGCGGCCCACGCGTCGTTGAGCGCGCATTCGCCGCCGGTGACCTTGCCGAACGCGTACAGCAGATGGGTGAGCCCGGCGGCCGCCCCGCTCGTCTCCACGTCCTTGACCTGGTAGTTCCGGCCGTAGACGCCCCAGTCGGTGAAGTAGCCGACCACGCGCTGCGGCACGGGCGCGGCGACCGACGGCGTGGGGCGCGGGTCGTCGGCGGCCGAACAGCCGGCGAGCAGCAGTGCCGTGGCGACAACGACGGGTACGACCCGCATCCGGGCCTCCCCATCCCTCGCGAAGCACCGACCGTAGCGCGGGCCCGGGGCCTCGGGGAGCCCCTGTAGCCCGATCGGGTGGCTACGGGGTGCGCGCCGGCCCACCCGGCTGTGCGATCGTTTCCCCGTGGCCGTTCAACCGGGGAGACGCAGCCGCGCGGAGGACCTGCGCGCGCTGGTCACGTGGCCGCGCGTGCTCGACCGGCTCAAGGCGGCCCTGCGCAACGGCCTCATCACGTTCGTCGTGCTGAGCTTCACGCTGTGGTTGATGCCCGGCGTCCGCAGCACCGACGTCGTCGACACCATGGGCCTGGTGGTTTTGGTCGCCGCGGTCGGCGCGGTGCTGCGCCCGCTGCTGCTGTTCGGCGTGACCGCGCTCGGCGGGTGGGGCGCGATGCTGCTCGGCGTGGTCGCCCAGGTCATCGTCATGGTGGTGGCGCTGGAGCTCGACCCGTCGAAGCGGCTCAGCGGCTGGCCCACCGTCGGCTTCGCCGCGGTGCTGGCCGTGGTCGGCGCCGCGATCCTCGACTGGATGCTGGACAGCGGCACCGAGGACACGTTCCTCAAGGAGGCCCGGCGGCTGATGCGGGCCATCCGGCGGCGCCAGGACCGGCGCGCGGGCGGCCGCCTGTTCACGCTGCGCCGCCCGGCGGCCGGCACCGAGCCGGGTCTGCTGATCGTGCAGCTCGACGGGGTGAGCGAGCCGGTGCTGCGCTGGGCCGTCCGGGCCGGCAACCTGCCCACGCTGGGCCGCTGGCTGCGTACGGGCACGCACACCATGCGCGGCTGGCACACCGGCGTCCCGTCCACGACGCCCGCCTCCCAGGCCGGCATCCTGCACGGCGCCTCCCGCCAGATCCCGGGCTTCCGCTGGTTCGAGAAGGACACCGGCAAGCTCATGGTCTCCAACCGGCCCCGCGACGCGGCGGTGATCCAGCCCCGCCTCTCCGACGGCAGGGGCCTGCTCCGCGACGACGGCGTGAGCATCGGCAATGCGTTCTCCGGCGACGCCGTCACCTGCCTGCTCACGGTCAGCCACGCGGCCCTGCCCGGGCGGTCCGCGCGCGGCTGGGCGGCGTTCATGGCGAGCCCGTTCGGCTTCACCCGCGCGCTGGTGCTGGGCGTGGGCGAGGTCGTGGTCGAGCTCTACCAGGCCCGCCTGCAGCGCCGCCGCAACCTGCTGCCGCGGGTCAGCCGCTCGGGCGCGTTCCTGGCCCTGCGGCCCGCCTCCATGCTGCTGCGCGACGTCAACGTGTCGCTGATCGCGGAGCAGATGGCCCGCGGTGCCCCGGCGATCTACTGCGACCTGGTCGACTACGACGAGGTGGCGCATCACGCGGGCCCGGCCCGCCCGGAGTCGATGCGCCAGCTCGAGAGCCTGGACAGCATGCTCGGCGTGCTCGAGCGGCTCGGGACCGAGGCCGCCCGGGCCTACAAGATCGTCGTGGTCTCGGACCACGGTCAGAGCCAGGGCGCGACCTTCAAGCAGCGGCACGGCGAGACCCTGGACCAGGCGGTCGAGCGCTTCTCCGCGCCGGACCCGGCCGACGCGCCGTCGACCCCCGCGGAGGCCGAGGCGACCAAGGAGCCCGAGTTCCCGTCGTCGCCGGTGGCGCCCCTGCTGGTGGTCTCGTCCGGCAACCTCGCCCTGGTCTATCTGACCCGCTACCGCGAGCGGCTGGACAAGGCGGCCATCGACCGGATCTACCCGCAGCTGGTCTCCGGCCTGTCGGGACACCCCGGCGTCGGCCTTGTCGTCGTGCGCGAGGAGGACGGCCCGGTCGCCTATGGCGCGGCGGGCAGCCACCGGCTCACCGGCGGCGAGGTCCAGGGCATAGACCCCCTGCTGCCGTACGGGCCGCACGCGCGCGCCGATCTCCTGCGCCACCAGGAGGCGGCGCACATCCCCGACCTCGTGCTGATCAGCACCGTCGACCCGCTCACCGACGAGGTGGCGGCGTTCGAGGAGCTCGTCGGCTCGCACGGCGGGCTGGGCGGCTGGCAGACCGACGCGATGCTGGTGCACCCGGCGGAGTGGCAGATCACCCAGGGCGAGCTCGTCGGCCCGGACGCCGTCCACCGGCAGCTGGTGGAGTGGCTCGACCAGCTCGGACTGCGCAGTCCGGACCGGCCCGCGGCGACACCGGCCCTCACGGCAGGTGACCGGATCATGGCGTCGGAAGAGTTCGACGGCGCGGCGGCGCGACTTTCGCCCAGCCGGGATGGTTGAGTGTTATGTGCCTTTCATCCGCTTTGCCCGCCGGCTGCTGCTGACCGCTGTCGCGGCCACCCTCACCGTCGCCGCCGGCGCCGCTCCCGTGCGGGCGATCGGCACCGGCCCCGGCCGGGCCCCGTTGTTCAACGGCTCGGTCTACGCCATCGCCTACCGTCTACGCGGGCGGCGACTTCACGATCGTCTCCGGCCAGCGCCGCGACAACCTGGCCCGCCTCGACGCCTTCTCCGGCTCGGTCGGCTCCTTCTCGCACCGCTTCGCCGAGGGCGTGCCCTACGCGCTCGCCCTCGGCAACGGCCGCCTCTACGTGGGCGGCGGCTTCGTCTCCGTCGACGGCATGACCCGGCGCAGCCTCGCCGCGTTCTCCCTGAGCAGCGGCACCCTCGACCGCGGCTGGCGCCCCTCCGCCGACGACTCGGTCCACGCCCTCGCGGTCGCCGGCGGCAAGGTCTACGCCGGCGGCGCCTTCCACAAGATCAATGACGTCACCGGTACGCTCCGCCTCGCCGCCGTGTCGGCAACCGGCGGCGCGGTCGACCGCACCTTCTTCCCCAAGCCGGCGGCGCAGGTCAACAGCGTCGCCGTCGACACCACCGGCGTGTACGCGGCCACCGGCGGCCAGGGCGGCCGGGCGCTCGCCTACACCTCCGCGGGCCGGCTCCGCTGGCAGCGCGTCTTCGACGGCGACGCCACGGCGGTCACCACCCTCCGCGGCACCGTCTACGTCGGCGGCCACTTCGACCGGGCCTGCGTCACCAACCGCAACGGCGCCCAGGGCACGTGCGTCGACGGGTCCCTTTCCCGCGTGAAGCTGGCGGCACTCACGGGGGCCGGCGCCCTGACCAGCTGGGCGCCGCAGGCCAACGGGGTGATCGGCGTCCGGACCCTGGCGGTGGACCGGTCGCGGGGCGCGCTCGGCGCGGGCGGCGACTTCACGATGATCGGCGGCCGGATCCAGAAGAGGTACGCCTCCTTCGGCTGACGCCCACCCCGCGTCGGCGGGTCCGCGCCACGCCGGTCGGCGCTACGCCGGGTGGTCCGCTTTGGTTGGCGCCCGCCCGGTTTGCGCTCGCGTCGCGCCCGCCCGGTTTGCGCTCGCGTCGCGCCCGCCCAGTTCGCGCCCGCCTGGTTCGCGCCGTGCCGGATGGCGGCGACCCGGTTCGCGCCTGCCCGGTTCGCGCCGTGCCGGATGGCGGCGACCCGGTTCGCGCCTGCCCGGTTCGCGCCCGCATGGTTCGCGCCGTGCCGGACGGCGGCGACCCGCTTCCGCCCGGTATTACGTTGCGCGCCCCGGTCCGTGCCGCCGGCCCGCGTCGCGCCGGCC
>CAKUMG010000532.1 GCA_934667465.1 uncultured Actinoplanes sp.
CATCGGTGCCGGCCCGCCCGGCCGCTCCCGCGCCCCCGGCCGGGGCAGGAACGCCCGCCTCGGCGAAGAGCGCGACGATCTCGTCGTGCACCCGCTGCGTCTCGGCGTGGGCGGCCTCCACAGCGGCGGCCGCCTCGGCCCGGGCCGCCTCGCGCTGCCGGGCAGATTCCTGTGCCCAGTCGACCAGGGCGCTCCAGGCGCCGGCGAGGTCGTCGCGGTCGGCCGGTGGGGGCGAGAAGCGGGCCACCCCGTCGCGGACCGTGTCGAAGGACCGCCACGCCGTGCGCTGCCGCTCCTCGGCCTGCACGGCGGCGGCCTGGGCCCGGCGCTGCGCCTCACGGGCGGCCCGCACCTCGGCGCCCGCGTCGTCGAGCTTGCGCTGCAGCTTGGTCAGCTCGGCCAGCCGGGCGCGCAGCGCCTCCTGACCGGGCGAGTCGGCCAGCCCCGCCTTGACCTCGGCCAGCCGTGACTTGTGGTGCTCGTATTGGGCGCGCTTGCGGTCGAGCCCCCGCTCCAGCTCGCGGGCGACGGCGTCGCGCTGCTTCCAGGCGGTCGCGGCGACGTCGGACGCGGCCCGGGCGGCCTTGCCCTGCTGCTCGGCGGCCTGCACGGCGGACCCCGCGGGCATCGGCGGCACGGTCGTCACCCGCTGCTCGCAGACCGGGCACTCGTGGCCGGCGGTGAGGTGGGCGCGCAGCGCGGCGGCACGGTCAAGGGTCTGCGCCTCGGCGTAGTCCAGGCGCGCCTGCTCCAGCAGCTGGTCGGCGCCGAGGTGCGCGGAGTGCGCCAGATCGGCGGCGGCCACGGCGTCCTTGTACTCGACCTCGGCGACGGACACCTCGCCCGCGAACCACTCGGCCTGCCCGACCAGCCGGTCGTATTCGACGTGACGGTCCAGCAGTAGCCCGAGCGAGCCCGCGTCACCGGCCGCGGCGAGCTCGCCGCGCACCTTCTCCTCGTGCTCCTCGGCGGCCCGCACGCCCGCGGCCGTCCGCTCGGCCTCCTCGCGTGCGGCGGTCGCGGCCTCGGCGACCTGCGCGCTGCCGGCGGGGGTGCGCACCCGTTCCAGCGCGGCCAGCTCGCCGGCCACGGCGTCGCGGGCGCCGGCCAGCTCGGCCTCCCTGTCCCGGACCTCCCGGAGCCGCGGCACGGCGCGCTCGACGGCGGCGGTCAGCTCGCGCATGACGGTGAGCCGCTCCTGCGCGGCGGCCACCGCCTCGTCGTCGGCGTCGGTGAGCCCGGCGAGCGCCTGGTCGACGACGCTCAGCTTGGCCTCAGCGTTGCTCGCGCGGGCGGTCGCGCGGCTCTGCACCTCTTCGTAGACGTGCAGCCCGAGCAGGTTGACCAGGATCTGCTGCCGGGTGGCCGGCTTGGCGTGCAGGAAGTCGGCGAACTGGCCCTGCGGCAGCACGACACAGCTCGTGAACTGCTCGTAGGGCAGCCCGACCGCCTCCACGACGGCACGGTCCATCTCGGCCGGCGTGCCCGCCAGCACGTCGCCCAGGTCGTCCAGGCTCATGCCGGTGTCGAGGCGGGTGACGTCGAAGCCGGGGGGCATCAGCTGCAGCCCGGCCCCGGCGGTCTTGACGTTACCCCGGCCGTCGCGGCGCACCACCCGGGTGGCGACATAGCGCGACCCCGCGGACTCGAACACCAGCCGGACCCGCGCCTCGGTGGCGGAGGGCGCGAGCGCGTTGACGATGCCTCGGGCGCCGCCCCAGCGCGGCACCGTGCCGTAGAGGGCGAAGCAGATGCCGTCCAGCACCGTGGACTTGCCGGAGCCTGTCGGGCCCACGAGGGCGAAGTAGTCCGCGTCGGTGAAGTCCACGGTGGTCTCCTCGCGGAACACCGTGAAGCCGGCCATGTCGAGCCGCAGCGGTCTCATGAGTGGCTGCTCACCTCGTCGTAGAGCTCGTCGAAGAGTTCGCGGACGCCGTCCTCGGCCGTCCCGCGGTTGTCCAGGTAGTCGCCGAAGAGCTCGCGGGGCGACCGGCCGGCGCGCTGGGCCATCCGGGCCCCGGACCGGTCCGGGATCATCTCCGGGTCGATCCGGATCTCCAGCGCGTCGGGCAGCAGCTCCTGCACGTCCTCCCGCAGCCCCACCCGCGGCGTCTCCCGGACCAGGACACGGAGCCAGGCGTCCGGAAGGTTCACCGTGGCGAGCTGCTCGAGGCTGCCCCGCACCGTCCGCAGGGTCCGCCCGGCGGTCACCGGCACGTCCCGGACCTGGGCGGCCTTCTCCGTCGAGACGTCCACGATCGCGACCGAGCTGACGTTCTCCTCCTCGCCGAAGTCGACGGCGAGCGGGCTGCCGCTGTAGCGCACCGGGCACGGGCCGATCACGCGCTGCGAGCGGTGCAGGTGGCCGAGCGCCACGTAGTGCGCGTTGGGCGGGAACACGGTCGCCGGGACCGCGTAGCCCATCACCGTGTGGGCCTCCCGCTCGCCGCCGCCGGTCGACGCGCCGACCACGGTCAGGTGGCCGGTGACCAGGTTGACGACCCCGGGCTCGGCGAAGCCCTCGGCGAGCCGGGCGAGCAGGCGCGCGATGTGGTCGGCGTAGGTCTGGGTGGCCTCGGCCGCGGTCAGCTCGTACATCTCGACGGCGCGGATCGCATAGCGCTGGGACAGGAAGGGCAGCGCCGCGAGCTGCCACTTCTCCCCCGCGGCGGTCTCGCCCCGCAGGATCAGGTCCTCCGGCTTGTCGCGCACCGAGCCGCGCAGCTCGATGCCGGCGGCGTCGGCCCACGGGCGCAGCGCGTCGAGCGCGGCACCGTTGTCGTGGTTGCCGCCGATGGCCACCACCCGGGCCCCGGTCTGCCGCAGCGCGGTCAGCGCCCGGGTCACCACGCGGGTGGCGTCGGGCGAGGGAGCGGCCGTGTCGTAGAGGTCACCGGCGACGACGACCAGGTCGGGCCGCTCGGCGCGGGCGATCTCGACCACCTGGGCGAGGACCTTGATGTGCTCCTCGTGGCGGTTGCGTCCCTTGAGGACCTTTCCGACATGCCAGTCGGAGGTGTGCAGGATGCGCATCGCAGAACCCTAGAACGGAATGTCGTCGTCCGACGACCCGCCGCGGCCGCCCACGACGGCGAACGGATCGGCACCCTGGACGATCGAGCGCATGGTGCCCGCGGGCGGCGGGCCGGACTCGGACTTGCGGGTGGCCCAGGCGGGGAACGGGAACTCCACGCACAACGGCACCGGGATGTCGGGCTGGTTGACGAACATGGTGCCGGGCCGGGCGAGCAGGGCGCGCTGGCGCATCGCGGGCGGCAGGAAGCCGTATTCCGGGCGGGACGCCTCCGCCGGGTCGAGCCGCCCGACCACCCGGATCGCGGAGTTGGTGACGATCCGGCGCTCCACCTCGCTGGCGGTCTGCTGCGCGCCGATCAGGATGACGCCCAGGGAGCGGCCGCGCTCGGCGATGTCGAGCAGCACCTCCTTGATCGGCGACGAGCCCTCGCGCGGTGCGTACTTGTTGAGCTCGTCGAGCACGACGAAGAGCAGCGGCCGGCCGGTGCCCGACTTCTCCTTGTCGTCGAACTCGGTCTTGAGGGTGACGCCGACCACGAACCGCTGCGCCCGGTCGGGCAGGTTGTGCAGGTCGACCACGGTGACCTGGGCGCTCTCGGCGGTCTTGATCTGGTGCGGCCGGCGGGCGGCGAGGTCGCCGCGGATCAGCCGGGCCAGGTCGCGCTTGCTGCCGATCAGCCGCCGGGCGAACGCGTTGACCGTGCCCATGTTGACCGCGCTGCCCGCCCAGGTGGACCGGGTCTCGTCGTCGGTCAGCTGGTCGACGATGTGGTCCACCAGGTCGCCGTAGGAGCCGAGCCGGCGCCCGTCGATGCTGATGCCGCCCTCGGCGGGCACGGCGTGCCGCGCCAGGTGGGCGGTGACCGAGTGCACCACCATCGTGTATTGCTGGCGCTCGTCGTCGGCGTCCGCGAACACGTACGGCAGGAGGCGTTTCTCGCAGAACTCCTCAAGCGTCCAGTAGAAGCTGTCGACGCCGGTGAGGCGGCTGCTGACGTCGGGGGCGCCGGAGGAGTCGTTGGCCCGCGGCGGCGCATAGACCCGGACGTCGGGGAACGCTGAGGCGGGCAGCCCGAGCAGCTTGTAGTTGGCGGTGGTGGCGTCGTCGAGCTTGGTGTTGTCGTGGTCGAGGAAGAGCAGATCCTCGCCCTTGACGTTGAAGATGAGCGCCCGGGCGTTGGCGCCGTCGGCACCCAGCGCGCCCGAACGGAACACCGAGTAGAGCAGGAACGTGGCGAAGCTCGTCTTGGTCGCCACGCCGGAGATGCCGGAGATGGAGACGTGGGCGCCGCGGGTGCCGTCGAGGAAGTCGGCGTTGAGGAAGACCGGCACGCCGTCACGGCCCGTGCCCATCGGGACGCGCCGCTCCATCCGGTCGAAGTGCAGCGCGGCGTCGCGGGCGGCGCCGGACGCGCGGTGGACCACCGCCCCGGGCGCGGGCGGGACGTAGAGCTCCGGGTCGACCCGGGTGGTGGTGATCTCGGCGGCCTCCTGCACGAGGGCGGGCAGCGTGCCCTCGGCGATGGCGAACACGTCGGAGTCGAACTGGGCGCCCTCGTGCCGCGCGCGGACCTGGGTGACCACCCCGGCGATCGTCACCGGCTCGCGCTCGGGCAGCTCCCGGCTCGTCACGACCACGTCGTCGAGCTGGAGGTAGCTGCCCGGCGTCACCGCCGTCCAGAACTGCAACGGGGTGGCGTCGGCCGTGCCCAGCACCCTTCCGACCGGTTCGCTCGCATCCGCCATTTCCGTCTCCTCAGCCACGGCGATCATGTTGCACCAGGGGTACGACATCTTGTCGGACAGCACGTCGGGTGCCCCGAGTTATCCACAGGCCCGGCGTCGTCCACAAGCTCCGCCCCGCCGGGCACCCGATCGGCGTACGGTCCCCGGCCATGAGCACCTCGTCACCGCCTGCGGGCATAGCGCAGGAAGAGCATGTCGTCCTCGGAGAGCACGCTTTCCAGCGACAACCGCCGGAGCGGGCCCGCGGGTCCCGCGGCGATCCGGCCCGCGCCGCCGCCGGCCAGCACCGGCGAGAT
>CAKUMG010000533.1 GCA_934667465.1 uncultured Actinoplanes sp.
GGCGGTGCGGGTGGTGCCGACGCGGGTGGCGCGGGTGGCGGATCAGGGGTGGCCGAGGGGCGGGAGGTCGGTGATCAGGGCGGCGAGCCCGTCGGCGTCGAGCAGGTCGGCCGGGCGGACCGTCACGCCGTCGCGGACGTAGTGGAAGCCCGCGCGGACGTGGGTGACCGGGACGCCGGCGAGGGCGGCCCAGGCCATCCGGTACGCCGCCAGCTGCACAGCAGCCGCCGACGCGTCCGTGGCCGTGGGACGCCGGCCGGTCTTCCAGTCGATCACGTCGTAGCGGCCGCCCGGCTCGCTGAACACGGCGTCGATCCGGCCCCGCAGCACCACACCGGCCACGGTGGTCGCGAACGGGACCTCGACCTCGATCGGCGTCCGGTCGGCCCATTCCCCGGCCAGGAATGCCTCCTGCAGGGCGAGCAGCTCCTCGTCGGCGGCCGCGTCGTCGTCCGCGGCGCCCGGCAGCTCGTCCACGTCGAGCAGCCGCACGGCGCCGTAGCGCTGTTCCAGCCAGGCGTGGAAAGCGGTCCCGCGCCGGGCGTGCGGGGCCGGCCGCTGCGGCAGGGGACGGCGCAGCGTGCGGGCCAGCAGCTGCGGGTCGCGGCGGAGCACGACCAACTGCGACACGGACAGGTGCGGGGGCAGCGCCACATCGAGCGGCCCCTCGCGGCGGGCACGCTCCTCGCGCTCGGCGAGCAGCAGCGCCGCCTCCCGCCGCCACCGGACGATGTCCGGATCCACCACCCCGGCCACGCCCGCGGCCCTCTCCGCGTCTGCCGCGGACTCCGCAGCACCGGTCCTGGCAGCGCCGGGCACGGCAGCACCGGGCACGGCAGCGGCAGGCGCGGACCCGGCCACGGGATCGGCGGATGCGGGCTCACTGCCGGCGGGCGCCGCGGTGGAAGCAGCGGGCACGGCAGCCCCGGGCACGGCAGGTCCGGCGGACGAACCGGGGTCACCCGGCGGACCCAGGACGCCCGGCGAGCCAGCGACACCCGGCGAGCCAGAGATGCCCGGCGGGCCAGAGATGCCCGGCGGGCCGGGGAAGGGGGGCGGGCCGGAGGGCAGGCCGATCAGATCGGCGGCCTCCCCCGCGCGGGCGGCGATCGCCGGGTCGGTGGCGGCCAGGGCGGCGAAGGCGGTCGCCGCCTCGGGGTCAGGGGCGGCGATCATGCGGCGGATGAGGTCGGCGGCCGCGGCCATCGCCGGGCGGCGGGCGCCCAGCGGGTCGGAGGGCCATTCCGCCGCGGCGACGAGTTCGGCGCTCGGGTTGACCGCGTCGCCGCCCGGTTCGGGGGCCCAGTGTTCGACGACGCCGGCGCCGGAGAGGCAGGAGTCGCGGATCTCGTTCAGGAAGACGGACGGGCCGCGGGGACGCTTCACGCCGTCGCCCCACCAGTAGCCGGAGGCGAGCAGGAGACGCCGGGGACGGGTCACGGCCACGTATGCGAGCCGCCGCTCCTCGCGCTCGTCGTGCTCCCGCCACGCCTTGGTGAACGCCGTGACCGCCCCGGCCACGTCCTTCTGCTCCACGGCGTCGGACAGGTCGAGCACCGGCAGGCCGTCCGAGTCACCGCGCAGCGGGAACGGCAGCACGCCGATGCCGCCCAGGTAGTTGTCGGAGCCCCGGGTCATGCCGGGCCACACGTTCCGGCTCAGCCCGGCGACCGACACCACGTCCCATTCGAGGCCCTTCGCGGCGTGCGCGGTCAGGATCTGCACCGCGCCCTCGACCACGTCGACCTGGCCCGGGGCGAGCCCGCGCTCCTCCTCCTCGGCCGCGACCAGGAACGCGAGGAACCCGGCCAGCGTGCCGCCGTCGGTGTCCCCCGCGTACCGGGCCGCCACGTCGCCCAGCGCGTCCAGGTGCCCGCGGGCCAGCCCGGCGTCGCCCGCCGCCCAGCCGCGCACGGCCACCTCCACGTCGAGTCCGATGGTCCGCTCGATGTCCGCGACCAGGTCCGGCAGCGGCTGGTCCAGGCGGTGCCGCAGCTCGGCCATTTCCCGGCTGTACGCGCGCAGCCGCGCATACCCCTCCTGCGAGTACTGCTGCGGCGCGCCCAGATCCGCCATCGCCTCCACCAGCGTGGCATCGTCCAGATGGTCCCCGACCACGTCCTCCGGCGGCTCGACACCACCCTCCCCACCGGAGGCAGCAGAGGCCGCGGCGCCCGCCCTGCCGGAGACAGCGGACGCCGCACCGCCCGAACGATCCGAGCCACCGGCCGGAGCCTCACCGGACGTGCCGGGACCGGGCGCACCAGCAGACTCCGGCCCAGGCCCGGAAGCCGGCGGCGCGAAGTCGGACGACCCAGAGCCAGGCGCCCCAGAAGCAGACGGCCCAGCAGAAGACGGCCCGGAGCCGAACGACGTGGAGGCGAGCGGCGACGGCGCGAGCGACGCCGGAGTGGCAGCCGCAGCCCGGGCCGCGGCGATGACCCGCGAGCGCCGATGCAGGGCCACGAGATCGCGAGGCCCGATCCGCCACCGCGCCCCCGTCAGCAGGCGCAGCAGCGAGGCGCCGTCGGTCGGGTCGGCGAGGACGCGCAACGTGCACACGACGTCCCGTACCTCCGGGGTGTCGAGCAGACCGCCCAGCCCGACCACCTCGACCGGCAGGCCGCGGGCGCGCAGGGCCTCCTCGATCGCCGGGATCTGGCTGCGCACCCGGACCAGGACCGCGCTCGTGGGGCGCTGCTCGATCGGGATCTCGCCGGGCAGGGCCTCCGGCAGGCGCGCCGCGGACCGCCACGCCGCGAGCATGGCATCGGCGATCCACGAGGCCTCGTCCGCGTACGTCTCCAGCAGCGCGCAGGCGACCGTACGGCCGCCCACCCGCTCCGCCACGCGCTGGGCCGGCACCAGCTCGGCGACCCGGGCGCCGGCGGCCCGCAGCGGGCGCGACAGGGCGTTGGCCACCGTCAGGATCTCGGGGCGGTTGCGCCAGCTCCGGGTCAGCGACAGCACCCACGCCTCGCGGCCGCCGGGCCCGATGAACTCGGCCGGGAACCGGTCCAGCGTCCCCGCGGACGCGCCCCGCCAGCCGTAGATCGACTGGCACGGGTCACCGACCGCGGTGACCGGGTGCCCGCCGCCGAACAGGGCGTTGAGCAGCACCACCTGGGCGTGGCTGGTGTCCTGGTACTCGTCGAGGAGCACGATCTTGTAGCGCCCGCGCTCGATCGCCCCGACCTCGGGATGGTCGCGCGCCACCCGCGCCGCGCGGGCCATCTGGTCGCCGAAGTCCATCGCCTCGAGGTCGAGTTTGCGCTGGTCGTAGCGGCGGATCAGGGGCAGCAGGGTGAGCCGGTGCCGCTGCCGGGCGAGCACGTCGGCGACGTCCTTGTAGACCCGGCCCGGCAGCCCCTGCACGTCGGCAAAGAACCGTCCGGTCCACGCGGCCAGGTCGTCGGGGGTGACGAGATGCTCGGCCAGCTCGCCGGCGAGCGCGAGGACGTCGTCGGTGACGGTGCCGGGCGCGCGGTTGAGACCGGTCATCTCCCCCGTGTAGGACCGGACGAGCGAGTCCACGATCTGCCAGCGCGCCGCCTCGGTGAGCAGCCGCGCCGACGGTTCGAAGCCGGCCCGCAGGCCGTGCTCGGTCACGACCCTTGCCGCGTACGAGTGATAGGTCGCCACCGTCGGCTCCCCGGCCAGCGCGTCCTGCCGGCCCAGCCTGCGGACCAACTGCCCGAGACGCACCCGTACGCGGTGCGCGAGCTCGCCCGCCGCCTTGCGCGTGAACGTGAGGCCCAGGATCTCGTCGGGGTGCGCGTAGCCGTTGGCGACCAGCCACACGACCCGCGACGCCATCGTTTCGGTCTTGCCGGACCCGGCACCGGCGACGACGAGCACCGGCTCGATGGGCGCCGAGATGATCGCCGCCTGCTCGGGTGTGGGCGCGTGCAACCGCAGCAGGCGCGCCAGTTCGAGCGGCGTGTAGCGCGGCCCGGCATCGGCGTTGCGGCGCGGGCGGGGCGTGGTGTCGGGGAAGAGGCTGGGCTGGGTCATCGTGGCGGTTCGGCCCCCGGCTCCACGACCTGGCGCCCCTGACCGCTGATCGGGCAGCTCGTCCGGACGGGACAGACCCGGCACTTGGCGTTGGCGACGGCGGAGAAGGTCGCCGCGGCCATCGTGTCGGCGGTGCGGCGGACCATCGCGTATGCCCAGGCGGGATCGTCGGCCTCGGCAAGCGGCACCTGCAGCTGCTCGCGCGCCTCCTTGCCGGGCCCGAGCTGCACGAGCGCCGCCCCGCCGCTGCGCGCACCCTCGCTGAGCTCGTCGAACGCCCCGGCGTCCACGGCCGCCTGGTAGCCGGCCAGCTGCGCGTGCTCCTCCAGCTCACCCGCGGACACCGTCGTCGTCTTGCCGGTCTTGAGGTCGATGACCACGAGCCGGCCCTGCTCGTCCACCTCGATCCGGTCCACCCGACCGGTGAGCTGCACGGGACGTTCGGGGTCGTCCAGCCGGACGGTGAACTCGTGCTCGATGGCGAGCAGCCGGCGCGGGTTGCGGGCCAGCCAGCGCAGCAGCTTGTCCACCATGCCCTGTGCGCGCTCCTGCTCGGGACCGGCCAGCCAGCGCGCGGCCAGCTCGATCGCGTCGAAGCGCGCGGAGACGTATTCGACGAGGCGCTCACGGTCGGCGTTCGCGTCCTCGGCCAGCATGGCGGCGGCGTGCACGAGGTTGCCGACCCCCTGCGCGGGCCCGGCGGGCGCGGCGCCACCGTGCCGTTCGAGCAGCCAGCGCAGGCTGCAGCGGAGCGCGCTCTCCATCGAGGACGGCGTCACCTTGACCGGGTCACCGGGGTCCACGAGCGGCCGGTCGTCCGACAGCGGCCGCAGCCCCCACCACTCGTCCGGATGCGCGCCGGGCACTCCGGCTCGGGCCAGCTGCGCCAACTCGGCCGCCGCGGCATGCCGCCGGGCCGGCGTCTCGGACGGAGACACGACGACTGTACGCAGCTCGGCCACGAGCGCCGACAACGTGAGCGCCCGCGGCGGCCGCCCGAGGGGCACCTCGAACTCGTCCAAGCCGGCTTCCGGCTCGCCACCC
>CAKUMG010000534.1 GCA_934667465.1 uncultured Actinoplanes sp.
GTGAACATCAGCGTGATGATCACGATGTAGAAGACATTGGGGATGAGGTGCTTCGCTATGAGGCGGAAGGTGCCCGCCCCCAGGGACCGCGAGGCCAGGAAGAACTCCTGCTCCTGCCGGTACCGGACGTTGTCGAACGAGAACTCGGTCACCTCGTGGTGGACCGGCTCGCCCAGCTCACCGGGCTCCACGCGCAGGCCGGTCTCCTCGAAGAGCTCCCGGGAGGCGCCCTCGGCGGGCGTCTCCCCGGCGTCGAGGCCACCGCCCGGGGTGAACCACCAGTGCTGGTCGGGGCGGGCCGGGTCACCGCCGTGCAGCAGCAGCACCCGCTCCTCGGCGTTGACGAGTAGCACGCGGGAGGCCCGCCGCTCGATGTACGTCACGGCACCAGCTTATTGCGCGGTGGCGGATCTTATTTGGCGGGCGTCGCGTCCGGGATGCTCTCGAAGCCGTCCGGCACGGACAACCAGGTGGCACGGCCGACGGGCCAGAAGATCGTGAAGGCGCGCCCGACCACGGCATCCGCCTTGATCGTGGCCTCCTGGATGTCCTCGGTCTGCTCCCAGTGCTCCAGCGAGTCGCCGGACTGCGAGCGGTGGTCACCCATGACCCAGAGCCGGCCGGGCGGCACGGTGATGTCGAACGGCTCGTCGGCGACGGGGTCCTGGACCCCGGCGTCGTCCTTGTAGACGTAGGGCTCATCGAGCGACTGGCCGTTGACCTGCAGGCGCTGCTGCGCGTCGCAGCAGACGATGTGGTCGCCGCCGACGCCGATGATGCGCTTGATGAAGTCTTCGCCCTCGGTGCCGCTCTGCCAGTCGGCCGGCGCCTTGAAGACGACGATCTCGCCCCGGCGCGGCTCCCGGAAGTCGTAGACGAGCTTGTTGACGAGCACCCTGTCCCACACGTTGAGCGTGTGCTCCATGGAGGGGGACGGGATGTAGAAGGTCTGCAGGACGAACGCCCGCACCAGGACGGCGACGAGGATCGCCACCCCCACCAGGATCGGGAGCTCGCGCCAGAAGGAACCGTGGCGCTTTTCGCCGGTCTGCTCGTCAATCACGATCGGAGCCTACGTCGCCGGGGGCTCAAAGACAGTCCGGAACGCGCGGACAGACCCGCTGTCAGCAACATCGGGAGCGCCACGGCGGTGGTCCCGGGCTCCGGACGATGGTCGGGCGCGGCCTGCGCCACCGGGTGCTCCGCCGCGTACGCCTTCCAGTTGTCCGGCACGGAAAGGCTGGTGAACCGGCTGCTGGGCCAGACCACCACGAACGCGCGGCCGATCACGTTCTCGATCGGCACCGGGCCCTGGCAGCGCGCGTCCTGCGAGACCAGCCGGTGGTCGCCCATGACGAACATCTCACCCGGCGGGACGACTACCTCGTCGAACCGGCGGCTGCTGCACTGGCGCGGGTTGGGCGGCTGGTCGAGCGGCGAGTCCTCGAAGATGTACGGCTCGTCGATCGGATCCCCGTTGACGGTGATCCGGCCCTGGTCGTCGCAGCACGCCACCCGGTCGCCGGGTACGCCGATGACCCGCTTGATGAAGTCGCGCTCGCCCGGCCGGCCGACGCCCACGAGGTCGCCGATCGTGCGGCCGAGCCGCGCGCCGAACGTGTTGCTGACCGGCTCGTTCGGCTGCTCGGGCGCCCAGTTCTCGGTGCCGCGGAAGACGACGATCTCGCCGCGCTCCGGGTCGCGGATGTCGTAGACGACCTTGTTGACCAGGACCCGATCCTCGACGGCGAGCGTGTTCTCCATCGACCCCGAGGGGATGAAGAACGCCTGGACCAGGAACGTGCGGATCAGCACGGCCAGGCAGAACGCCACCACCAGCAGGAGGGGCAGCTCCTGCCAGAGCGGCATCTCCTTGCGGCGGATCACCCGCCCGCGGCGCCGTCCGGAGGAGGAGCCCCGGTACCCCTGCATCGGTTCCACGCTACGTCTCTCCCGCCGCCGTCCAGGCGTTCAGGCCCGGATACAGCACTACCGCCCGCAGTCCCCCGCGGGGAACAAGTCGGGCGGTAGTGCGAATGGCCCACCACTGCGGCGAACGCCGCGGCAGCCCTGATTCCCATCCGTCACACGCGCAAGGCTACTTCCCCCGCGCAGCAAACGTCAGTCCGAGTGAAGTTACGTCCCGGACCGCGAAGGGGTTCAGTTGGCGGTCTGCTTCTCGCGAAGCTCCTTGATCTTGGCCTTCTTGCCCCGGAGCTCACGCAGGTAGTAGAGCTTCGCCCGGCGGACGTCACCGCGGGTCACGACCTCGACCCGGTCGATCGACGGGCTGTGGATCGGGTAGGTGCGCTCGACACCGACGCCGAAGCTGATCTTGCGGACCTTGAAGGTCTCGCGCAGGCCACCGCCCTGACGGCTGATGACGATGCCCTGGAAGACCTGGACGCGGGAGCGGTTGCCCTCCACGACCCGGGCGTAGACCTTGAGCGTGTCACCGGCCCGGAAGTCGGGCATGTCGGTGCGCTGCGACTGGGCGTCGAGAGCGTCCAGCGTGTTCATCGCTGTTCCTCTATCCTCAAAGCGCACCGGGAGTTCGATGCGCGAATGGGTCCTGCTGATCCCCGGCACAAGTGATCGTGGTCGTGGATCCTCGCTCGTCCCGGCCACGGCGTGGGAGACGAACGGCAACCTCCCTACTTTGCCACACCCGACCCCGGGACCCGAAATCCGGCTTCCTCGATCGCCGCCCGATCCTTGTTGTCCAGCTTTTCCGACGGGTACGCCGCGAAGAGGTCCGGGCGGCGGGAGGCGGTCCGGAGCAGCGACTGCGTCCGCCGCCAGCGCGCGATCTTCCCGTGGTCGCCGGAGCGCAGCACCTCGGGCACCTCGCGGCCCTCCCACACGGCCGGCTTGGTGTAGACCGGCGCCTCCAGGAGCCCGTCGCCGTGCGACTCCTCGGTCAGCGACTCGGCGTTGCCCAGCACCCCGGGCAGCAGCCGGGTGACGGCCTCGAGGATCACGATGACCGCCACCTCGCCACCGAACAGCACGTAGTCACCGAGCGAGATCTCGCGTACGGGCATCCGGTCGGCCGCCGCGTCGATCACGCGCTGGTCGATGCCTTCGTAGCGACCGCACGCGAAGACCAGGTGGTCCAGCCCCGCCAGCTCGTGCGCCTGCGCCTGCGTGAACGGCGCGCCCACCGGCGACGGCACCACCAGCACGGACGACGGCGTGGCGACGGCGTCGAGCGCGTCGGCCCACGGCTGCGGCCGCATGACCATGCCGGGCCCGCCGCCGTACGGGGTGTCGTCGACCGTGCGGTGCACGTCCGACGTCCAGGTGCGCAGGTCGTGCACGGTGAGGTCGAGGGTCCCGGCGCCCCTGGCCTTGCCGATCAGCGACAGGTCCAGGGGTGCGAAGTATTCCGGGAAGATCGAGACGATGTCGACGCGCACGACGGGGGGCTCTTTCTAGAGATCGAGCAGGCCCTCGGGCAGGTCGGTGACGATCCGGCCCGCGGTCAGGTCGACGGTCGGGACCATCGCGCTGACGAACGGGATGAGCGCGGTGCCGCCCGTGGCCTTCTTGAGGACGAGGAGATCGGAGGCGGGAGCGTGGTCGATGCGGGCGACCTCGCCGAGCACCGTGCCCTCCTGGTCGACGACCGACAGCCCGACGAGCTGGTGGTCGAGGAACTCGTCCGGGTCGTCCGGGGCGGGCATGCTCTCGCTGTCGAGCTGCAGGAACACGCCGCGCAGCTCCTCGGCGAGGTTGCGGTCGTGCACGCCCTCGAACTGGGCGATGATCTTGCCCTGGTGCCAGCGCAGCGACTCCAGGGTGAGGCTTTCCGGCACCTGCCACCGCTCGCCCGGGGCGGGAGCGGCAGACGCCGGGCCGGCCTTCACCCGGCGGTCCCGGGGGACCTCCGTGGCAAAGACCGACCCGGCGACGAATCTCGCCTCTGGGTCGTCGGTGCGGACCGTCACAAGAACTTCCCCACGGATGCCGTGGGGCTTACCGATCTGACCGACTACCAGCAGCATCGTGTGACAACAGCCGATCAGTAGGCGTCGACGATGTCGACGCGGATGCCGCGCCCACCGATCGACCCGATGACCTGGCGCAGCGCCTTGGCCGTGCGCCCGCCGCGCCCGATGACCGTTCCCAGGTCCTCGGGGTGCACGCGCACCTCGAGCCGCTTGCCGCGGCGCGAGTCGACCAGCCGCACCCGGACGTCGTCCGGGTTGTCGACGATGCCCTTGACGAGGTGCTCCAGCGCAGGCCGGAGCGCCCCGTCAGCTCGCGTCGGCGCCGGCACCGGCCGGGTCCTTCGCGTCCTCGGCGACGGCCTCACGGTTCGGCTCGGCCGGGTCGACAGCCTTGGTGTCGGTCGGGCGGCCCTCGGCGACCTCGGGCGCGGCCGGGGTCTTGTCCTCGGCGGGCTTCTCGGCCTTGGCCTTCTTCGGGGTCTGCGCCTTGGGCGTCTCGACACCGGCGGCGGCCTTGGCCTCGGCCTCGTAGGCGGCCTGACGGTTCGCCTTCTCGGGGGCCACGAGCAGCGGCGGCGGGGCCGGCAGGCCCTTGAACTGCTGCCAGTCGCCGGTCTTCTCGAGGATGCGCTGCACGGCCTCGGACGGCTGCGCGCCGACCGACAGCCAGTACTGCACGCGCTCGCTCTTGACCTCGATCACCGAGGGGTCGTGCTTGGGCTGGTAGATGCCCACGTACTCGATGGCGCGGCCGTCGCGCTTGGTGCGCGAGTCGGCGACGACGATGCGGTACTGCGGGTTGCGGATCTTGCCCATCCGCAGGAGCCGGATCTTAACGGCCACGGTTGTTTCGCTCCAAGTAAAGACGTGGGTGAGTCGCCGGAACCCACGTGGGGAGTGGGACCGTTGTCTCGTGGACCGGCAGGCCAGGGGTTAGAGGGCGCCTCGCCTGCCGTATACCAGTGGTCCATTCTGCCATGCGTCAAGTCGTAGTACCCAATCGGCCCGGGAAAGCCGACGGCCAAGGTCAAATGCCGGATGTCGTAGCTGGTTGCATGGTGCAGACCGTCGCTCCCGCCGAGGCCGGCCACGACGGGCCGAGGA
>CAKUMG010000535.1 GCA_934667465.1 uncultured Actinoplanes sp.
GCGATGAACGTGCCCACGACCGGCGCCCACGAGATCCACCACGCCCAGTAGAACAGCGTCCAGCCGCCCATCCAGTCCGGGTCGGAGAAGGCACCCGTGCGCGTCGACATGACCAGCAGGTTGTTCAGGTAGTCGCCGATCGCGGCGGGCAGCACCTCCAGGGTGTAGACGGTGGGCCCGACCACGAAGACGAAGATCATCAACAGCACCGACAGCCACACGTTGATCGTCGACAGCCACTTGACGCCGCGGCTCAGCCCGGAGAAGGCCGAGACGAGGAACGCGCCGGTGAGCGACACGATGATGATCAATTCCACCGTACGGCTGTCCGGGACCCCCGCGACGATGCCGAGCCCGGCGGCGACCTGCAGTGCGCCGAGGCCCAGGCTGGTCGCCGAGCCGAAGACCGTGGCGAACACGGCGATCAGGTCGATCACCACCCCCGCCGGCCCGTCGGCGCGGCGGCCCAGCAGCGGCCGGAACGCGGCGGACAGCAGGTTGCCGCGGCCCTTGCGGAACGTCGAGTACGCGAGCGCCAGCCCGGCCACCGCATAGATCGCCCACGGGTGCAGCGTCCAGTGGAACAGCGTGTACTGCATCGCCACCGACGCTGCCTGCCCGGTCTGCGGGGCCGCCCCGGACGCCGGCGGCGGCACCGCGTAGTGCTGGATCGGCTCGGCGACCGCGTAGAACACCAGCCCGATGCCCATGCCCGCGCTGAACATCATGGCCACCCAGCTCAGCGTCGTGAACTCGGGCTCGTCGTCGTCCGCGCCGAGCCGGATCCGCCCGTACCGGCCCGCGGCGATCACCAGCGCGAGCACCAGGAACGCGTCCGCGGCCAGCACGAAGAACCAGCCGAACGTGCGGATCGTCCACCCCAGCCCGGCGTCGCCCGCCCGCGCCACCTGGTCGGGGGCCGCCACCGCCCACACCGCGATCGCCAGCACCCCGGCCATGCCCGCGACGACCATGGTCCGGTCGGCCCGCGGCGAGTCCCTGTTCGTCACCGGATCAGTGTTTCAGCCCGATTGTCCACTCGTGCGCTGTTCGCCGGACAGCACCTCACCGCCGCAAGCCGGACCTCGCCGCGGGCAGCGTCGACATCGTCGCCCCGCGCGCCGAGGGGGTCCGGCCGGGCACGCCGCAGACGGGTGCCGCTGTCCGCACACGATCAGCGCCGTGACCGCGTACGAGTCGAGCAGTTGGCTCTTGACCTGTCCTATGACGACGGCCAAACCTGGAAGTCCACACCCGTCGCGCCAGGAAACGTGAGGATTACTCGCGCCGCTCTTTCCTGGGGCGGCGGTCGGCGGGCACACTGCACGGCATGACGAACGTGACTGTGCTCGGCGCCGGTGCGGCCGGGCTCGCCGTGGCCGGACAGCTCAAGACGCGCGGGGTGGACAGCGTCGTGCTCGAGCGCGGCCCGGCGGTGGCCACGAGCTGGCGCGGCCGCTACGACCGGCTGCGCCTGCACACCACGCGCGGGCTGTCCGGGCTGCCGGGCTTGGCGATCCCGCGCGAGTACGGCCGCTGGGTGCGCCGCGACGACCTGGTGCGCTACCTGGAGGCGTACGCGCGCAGGTTCTCCCTCGACGTCCGCACCGGCATCACCGTGGACCGGATCACCGGCGGCCCGGACGGCTGGTCGCTCAAACTCCACGACGGCACCGAGCACCGCACGCCCACCCTCGTCGTCGCGACCGGCTACCTCCACACGCCCCGCATCCCCGACTGGCCCGGCCTGGCCGGGTGGCAGGGCGAGCTGCTGCACTCGTCGGAGTACCGCAACCCGCAACCCTTCCGCGGCAAGAACGTCCTCGTGGCCGGCATCGGCAACAGCGGCGCCGAGATCGCCGACGACCTCTCCACGGGCGGTGCCGCCTCGGTCAGCATCGCGATCCGCACCCCGCCCCACATCGTCCGCCGCTCCACCGCGGGCTGGCCGGCCCAGCTCAACGGCCTGCTCCTCGGCCGCCTCCCGGCCCGCCTCTTCGACCCCCTCGCCGCCACGGTCGCCCGTCTCGAAGTGCCCGACCTCCGCCGCCACGGCATCGCCCGCCCCACCTCGGGTCTGGGAACTCGCCTCCGCGCCACCCGCTACGTCCCCCTCCAGGACGTCGGCATCGTCGCGGCGGTCCGCACCGGCCGCGTCCGCCCGGTCGCGGCGGTCCAGGGCTTCACCCCGTCGTCGGTCTCGCTGGCGGACGGCTCCAGCGTCACGCCGGACGTGGTGATCGCGGCCACGGGGTACGGCACCGGGCTGCGCGACCTCTTCGACGACCCGTCCCTCTTCGACCCGACCGGGGTGCCCCTGGTGCACGGCGGGCGGGCGGCGCGGCCCGGCCTGTACTTCACCGGCTACGACGTGAACCTGGGCGGCATGCTCCGCCAGGCCGCCATCGAGGGGCGGCGGGTGGCCCGCGCCATCACCCGCTGACCTCCCGGGCTCTTCCTGCGTGCCGCCGGCGTCTCAGCCCTGGCTGCCCACCGGCAGCCGGTGCTCCACGAGCCCGACCAGGTTGCCCTCGGAGTCGCGCAGAAACGCCTGCACCTCCTCCGTCCCCGCCGGCCCGAGCCGCCCGTCACTGTGCACGAAGATGACGTGCGGCTCGGCCTCGACGGTGACCCCGGCGGCCCGCATGCGCTCGACCACGCCCGCGATGTCCTCGACCAGGTAGTAGTGCAACGCCGGCGGGGCACCACGCATCAGCAGCAGCCGCATCCCGCCGAGCTCGAAGAACACCAGCCCCGGCGGATCGAACACGGCGACCGGTCCGCCGCCCAGCAGCTGCGTGTAGAACGCCGTGGCCCGCGCCAGGTCGTCGGCGTGCTGGGCTACCTGCACTGCGCGCATCCGCCCGCCCTCCCGGAAATCGGTTTCCTCCGACCGTCCCACGTCCCTACGGTGCCTGTGTAGGAGGAGGAATCCGTGCCGAAGATCCGTATCCACCTCGACTGCGACCGCCCGACCGCCCGCCGAGCCCTCCAACTCCACCGGGCCGACAAGATCCACCACGAGTCCCGCAACGCCGCCCGCGCCGAAGCCGAGCGCCGAGGCTGGACCCCGTCCGCCGAACCCGTCTTCGTCGGCGTCACCAATGGCCAGCCACCCCAGCTCGTCTACGAGGCCGACGTCTACCCGGAAACCACCCGCTGACGCCCACGCCTCACCTGCGTCGAAGGCGTTGCTCCAATTCCGTCCGACCGTGTGCGCGCCACGCGGGCGCACCGGTCACCCTGCAGTTCGCGCCGGATGAGGCTCGTGTCACCGCGATGTCACCCGCGCGGCGGCGGGCCCTGTAGGTGGCCTGCAGCCTCCTGATCGCCGCTTTCGCGGTGGCGGCTGTCGCGGTCAACGCGGACGCGCGGGGGCTGCCCGTGGTCGGGACCGACTTGTGGGTCGCGGCCGGCGTCTTGGCGGTGGTGGGTGTGACGGGTGGCGGGTGGCGTTCCCTCCTCGGGCCGACCTGTCACGACGATCGCCGCCCGCAGGTCGCCCCGGCCCGCAGCACCGCCGCCGGCACCGTGACCGTCGGTATCACCGAACGCCGGCTCCACGACGTTCAGTCGGCCGGCATCTCCTCCAACCAGGGCAGATGAACCGGCGCCGAGGAGTGATAGGCCCGCACTACCGGCTCGAGCCAGTCACCCTGCTTCGGCTGCGTGTCGCGGGTCTTCTTGACCAGGCGTGAGAACGCAAGCAGCGCTCGCTGAGCATCGGGCCCTGCGACATCCGCGGCCGCATCGACCGCCCGGGCGGTGGGGGTCATGGCCCTTAAGAGTTCCTCGAACGCGCCGGCGTCGCCGCCCGGCAGAGGGCGGCCAAGTCTGGTGTTCTCGCCCAGAATGTGCACGGCGGCAAGTGCAATGATCGTCCGGGAGTTCGAGGTGGCGCTTGCGTTCCGATCGACGAGACCGCTCATGATGAGGGGCAGACCGAAAGTCGGCATCTCGATGGCATCGCCACCGGCGTGAGCGACGGCTGCCAGGATCGCCCGGCTTTCGATCCTGAGTACCGGCCGGTGGCCCGCCTGCCGCACCTCCCAGGCGGTGACCTCGGCAGCAGACGGCGCCGTCGCGATCAAAGCGCCGAGTACGGCCGGCATTGTCTGGATGTCAAAAGGCGGCACTCTCAGTATCATTTCGCTTCCGGCGCGGTCCAAGTCGATGAGTCCGATCCCAGCTCGCCCCAGGTCTCGCGCCAGGCGAATTCTCCGGCTGATCTCGTTGCTTGTCGCACCTCCGCGGTCCTGTGGGTTACCGGCTTCGTTGAATGCGATCGCTATACCCGCCTCGAATCCGTCGCAGATCGCTTGTGCCCGTAATGCGGACTCGGCTATCGACGACGGGTCAGCGAATCCGTCGCCGACGACGGCGGATTGCCTTTCGGGATCCCACCAGACCTGCTCGTGGGCTATGGCATTGCGCCAGCCGGGCTCGATGTGGGAAGTCAGCAGCAGCGCCATGGGCTCATGCGTCATTGTCATGAGTCGCTGAGAAAGAGGTGTCAGAGTTGTTTCCCGCGCGGCTTCGTGCCCAAGCAGCCGCAGGATGACGCGGGCGACGCGGCGCACGTTGCTCTCCATGACGGCGTTATAGACCTGGACGGCCGCGCGAAGCTGATCGTAGGGATCCGTAGCCCGGTGGAACGACTGGATCCCGACAATGAGTGCCCTGTGTGTGGCATACATCTGCGGTTCCTCGGCGGAGACTTCAAACAACACCGCGAGACAGTTTGGCTCGTCCGTTCGCAGGGCGCGTAGCACGAGATCCCGCGCGGCTATCGCCGCCGCGTGAGCGAGGAAAGGGCGAGCGCCGACAAGCAGGTGAGTTGCGTGAAGTCGAACCTTGTCCGACATCACGGCGGATGCGTTGAGCAAATGCGGCAGCTGCCGGCGGAGGCGGTCGTCGAGCCGGACGGAATCGTCCGCCCAGGCCGCGGCCACCCGGGACGCAGTTGTCAGCCCGTCCCCGGCGGTCATCACCACGGTGGACAAGCCGAGTGCGCGCTCGTAACGGTCGATTACATCGTCGGATCCGATCGGGTAG
>CAKUMG010000536.1 GCA_934667465.1 uncultured Actinoplanes sp.
GTGGAGCGCGCCGGGCCGGATCTCCACAGTGCCCCACTGCGCCGCCGGAGCCTCCCGAGCCCACCGGATCGCGGCGTCCAGATCGGGCACGTCGATCACGATCGTGCCGCCGAGCTGCTCCTTGGTGTCGGCGAACGGCCCGTCCTGCACCTGTACGCCGTCGTCGCGCACCCGGACGGTCGTGCTCACCGCCGAGGGCTGCAGCACCTCGGCCCCGACCAGCACCCCGGCCGCCTGCAGCGTGGCGGCATAGCTGCCCATGGCGCGCTGCCCCTCGGCCATCGCCTCGGCGCCCAGCTCCTCGGGGGACATCTCCTGGTAGTGCAGCAGCAACGAGTAACGCATGTCCGTGGTCCTCTCACCTGCGGTGCCGTCATGGCCCTTCGCGGTGATGACGAGCCTACGGCCGCCCGATCGACAGATCTGGCAAAAAACTTCCGCCACACCTCCGCGCAGATGATCGTGAGGCGATTCCGAGGGTGCGAGTGCGCGGATCTGCCGGATCCACCGTGACTGTCGTCGGCGTGGTTCTGTCAATTCGGGCGGGTGATTCCCCTGGGGTGCTCGTGTCGCAGGCTGCGAGCCTTGGCGCGCTTCTGACAACCTTGGTCGCATGCCGTTCAAGCGCGGAGCATCCCAGCAGTCGACTTCTGCGTCCGGGGGGATCGCGCGGTTCGCCGGATGGATATTTCTCGCCTGGGTCGCCGGCCGCGCGATCCGCCGTCGCCCCGGTGACGGAAACGGGAGCACGGGGCTGGGCGACTCCATGCCGCCTGTCAGACCGCGTTCCGCGGTGGGCCGACCGCGGCGCCTGCTCCGTACGATCGCTCCTGTCGTGGTTCTGGCAACCGTGACGGCAACGACAGCGTGGTACGGACTGATGCTGTATGACCGTTTCGAGAGTGCCAAGAAGTTTCCGTCTCCCCCTGTTTCCAACACGAGGATTGCGCTCTTCTTCGAGGAACGCGCCGCAAACGTCAAGATTTATGTGTATGCGGACAAGGATGGCGGTTTTTCCATCAGGGCGGAACATTCCGGACTGACCGGCCGCTACAGCAGGTTCCTCGCAATCTATTCCGGGGACGACGGCTCCCTGGAGCAGGACCCGGGTCGCCGCCAACTCCCGGACGACGCCATGATCGGCCCCCACCCCATCACCGCCGTTCTTGACCAGCGGCTCGCCACGGTTGCCGAATTGAACGAGGTCGACACCGGCTTAGGGCTTCACCGCCCGACGGACGACGACGGCGGCGTGTACCCGGCAAACTTCAGCATTGATGGGTACAACCCTGAAGCTCGTGTCGTTTCTACAGCACTGGGTGTGGTCGTGGACCGTAACGCCAATCCAGGCTTCAACGGTTTCCCGTATGGAAACTGGGGTCCTGTGGTGACGACCGTGGCAGGGCGCGAGGCCGGCAGCCTTCCGGTAGTCACTGCACCACGTGAGCTGATAGCGCTGCCGTACGCCTCGGTAGGCGGAGGGGGAAACCAGAACCTCGGTGCGATTGTCGCCCGAGGACAACGCTGGCATCCCCCACAATCGGTCACCATCGACACCTATGTGAACTACACCGGAACTGCGCCCGTGCGGGACGTGGCGAAGCCCGAGGACTTGCCGATCAAGTACCGGATCGCCCGGGCGCGACCCCAGACGACTGCCGACTCCCAGTTGCACTGGGAACAGGCCGCCCCCGCCGAGGTCAGCTGGCTTGTCGAGGATCAGGACGAGCTGAACGGTTCGCAGGACGACCTGTTTCTCGCAGGCATCTTCCTCGGCGGTTCGCTGGGATTTCTCGCCTCCACGGTGGAACGTTTCCTCGACCTGGTCCCGCTGGGCAGGCGCCGCCCGGACGACGATGCGGAATGAGCCATCTCATCGCGCCGATGCCATTCATAGGCGGTCCGACATCTCGCTGCACAAGCCCGCGGTCGAGCGACGGCGGGGCGGCCGACAACTGTGCAGCGGTCAGCGGCGGTGGAGGAGGAAGCCGTGTTCGGTGAGGGTTTCGAGGCCGAACTTGGCGACCATGCCGTGCCCCGGCTGGGGGTCGCTGCGGACGTGGTCGATGTCGAAGTGGGCGCCGTAGTAGCGCTCGATCGCCGCCGGTCCCACGCTGAAGGGCGGCGACGGCAGCAGCGGGCTGTATTCCAGGGTGTTGATGAAGTAGCGGCTCCCCGGGCCGGTGAGTTCGATCATCTTGGCGACGTAGCGGTCGCGCATGTGGTCCGGGAAGGCGATCAGGGCCGCGCGGTCGTAGATGAGGTCGATGGGGCCGAGGTCCGCCGGGGTGAGGGTGAAGAGGTCGGCCTGGCGGATGACGAGGTTGCCGGCGGTGAAGACGCCGGGCGGGTTCTCGATCGGGGTGAGGGCGTTGTCGGCGAAGAACTGGGTCACCGCGGACGGGACGAGTTCGACGCCGATGACCGTACGGGCTCGTTGGGCGAAGAACGGCAGGTCGACGGATTTGCCGCAGAGGGGCACGAGGACCGTCGCGTCGTCGAGGAGGCCCTGGTCGGCGAGCCAGGCGGCGTGGGGGTGGACGTCGCGGCGGTGGAAGCTGGTCTTGGTGCCGCCCTCGTGCCAGGATTCGACCCAGAAGCTCTGTTCCATGGTCACGGAAGATAGCGGAGGCGGGCGCGGAGCGTGGTCCCCCGGAAAGGGCTACACCCCTGAGGGGTACGTCTCCGGTTCGCGCGCGTCGACCGTGAGGGTGTGCAGCGGTCGGAGGGCGGTCGTCTCGTCGAACCACAGGAACGCGTCGTAGCGCTCCCCCAGCACCGTCGGGACGTAGTTGCCCCATCTCTCCCGTTCGGGCCGGTAGACGACGCCGATCGCCCGGTGGGTCAGCTGGTCGGTGAGCAGCGGCGGCGGGTCCTCGTCGGGGAAGACGAACAGCGACCGGGGCGGCGCGGTCGCGTGCAGGACGTCCTCGAGCGAGCCGGGCTGCCCGGGCGGCATGCCCATGACCTCCATGGCCGCGCCCCACGACTGGCCGGCGATCACGGTGCCGCGGTGGCTGCCCATGCCGACGAGCAGCACCTGGTCGAGGCCGTAGCGTTGCCGGGCCAGTTCGCCGATCGTCACCTCGCCGTGTAGCGACTGGTCAGTCGCGCGGGCGTCGCCGACGTGGGTGTTGTGCGCCCAGACGACGGCCTTGCTGCCCGGGCCGTAGTGTTCCAGGAGCCGGTCCAGGGTCTCGTCCATGTGCCGGTCCCGGATGTTCCAGGACAGCGGGCCGCCGTGCACCATCGCGCGGTAGTAGGCCTCCGCACCGGCCACGATCTCGGCGCTCTGCCAGGCGGCGAAGTGCCCGCCCGCGCGGACGGCGCGTTCCCGCTGCTCCACGAGCATCGCGACGACCTCGCGTTCGCAGGACGCCTTCACCAGGTTGGTCGCCCAGGCGTAGGCCTGCGGATCCTCGCCGTACGGTTCGAAGCAGTGGTACGCGTTCAGCGCCGCCCCGACGCCGGCGGGATCGTGCTCGCGCAGGTGGACCAGGATCTCTCGGAGCGACTCCCACAGCGAGTAGACGTCGAGCCCGTGGAAGCCGGCCGGCGCGGTCCGCCCCGCGTTCCAGCCGCGCAGCCAGCGGGTGAAGTCCACGACCTCCTCGTTGGCCCACATCCAGGTCGGCCATCTGTCGTACGCGAGCAGCGCCGCCCGGGGGTCCGCCGGCGAGCCCGGCAGCCCGCGCACCGCGGCGTCGACCCGCGCGCAGTCGGGCCAGTCCCCCTCGACGGCCACGAACGAGTAGCCCTGTTCCTCGATCAGCCGCCGGGTGAGCAGCGCCCGCCACTGGTAGAACTCGTGCGTACCGTGGCTGGCCTCGCCGATCATGACCACTCGCGTCCCCGCGGCGCGCGCGAGCAGCGGTTCCAGGTCGTGCGCATCGGTCAGCGGCACCGCAAGCGAGGCCACCTCGTCGCCGTAGCGTGACATGGATCTGCGGTACCCGGCCCACGCCGCCCCATACGTCCGACATTCGCGTAATGCGCCGGACCGCCGCGCTACCGGCCCGCAGGCGGAAAGAGCTGGCCCACGGGCGGGAAGAACGCGAGCGTGGCCGCGAGCTGGGAGTGCGCCGGCGCGGGCGGCGCGGCGGGGTCGAACCACCCGAGCGCGTCGAACTTGAGCGGCTCCCCGATCGCCACGGCCGCCGCGTCCACCCGTACGGCGAAGATCAGCGCGACCCAGTGCGACCCCGGCCGCAGCACGTTGCGCACGCCCAGCATGGTGATCTCGTGCGGCACCGCGACGTATTCCTCGGTGACCTCGCGCGTGACCGCCTGCTCGAACGTCTCGCCGAACTCGAGCGCGCCGGCGCCGGTGTCCCACGTGCCGGGCTCGTCGCGGGCGGCGGCGGCCCGCCGGGCGAGCAGGACGCGGCCGGAGCCGTCGTGGCAGAGGAAGACGCAGGAGACGCGCGGTTCGCCGGTCACGAGCGCCGACTGTACGGCCGCCGGGGCGCACGGGCACGGCAATTTCCCGCGGCTGCCGGGGCGCGCGGACGCGGCAATTTCAAGCGGCCGCCGGGGCGCACGGGCACGGCAATTTCCGCGGTCAGCGCCGGTCCGGGACCGGGCGGACGGCCAGCACGCAGGTGTCGTCGGGGTTGGTACGCCGCAGCCGCGCCACGAGCTCGGCCAGCGGGCGGTCCGGCGCGGCGGCGACGGCCTCGTCCATCGTGCGCTTCACCGCCGCCAGCCCGCTGTCCGGGCCGCGGTGGCGGTGCTCGACCAGCCCGTCGGTGTAGCAGAGCAGCACGTCGCCGGCGGTCAGGTCGAGCACCGCGGACTCGTAGCGGGCGTGCTCCACGACCCCCAGCATCGGGCCCGCCGGCCGGTGCAGCGCGCGGGTGCGCCCGGCGCGGTGCAGCAGCGGCGGCGGGTGCCCGGCCTGGGCCCAGACGAGGCGGCGGCGCGCGGGGTCCCAGCGGGCGACGATCGCGGTGGCCGTGGTCTCGGCGGGTTGCGCGGTGCCCGGCTGTTCCAGGTCGCCGATCAGCCGGTTGAGGTGGCCGAGCAGCTCGGCCGGGTCGCTCGTGGTGACGGCG
>CAKUMG010000537.1 GCA_934667465.1 uncultured Actinoplanes sp.
CTTTGTGGGCGAAGGCGCTTTCCCCGACATAGGGAGCGTGCCGGTTGGGCGCGCGGTTCAGCCGCTCGTCCAGGGTGCGGGAGACGTGGGACAGGCGGCGCAGTCCCTCCGCCGAAATACCCGTCTCGAAACCCATCTTGAGCATCAGAGTCGGGATCAGCGAGACGATGTTGGCGTTGCCGCAGCGCTCGCCCAGCCCGTTCAGCGTCCCCTGCACCATCCGGGCGCCCGCCCACACCGCCGCCAGCGAATTGGCGACGGCGTTCTCCGTGTCGTTGTGCGTGTGGATGCCCAGGGCCGCGGCCGGGTCAGCCAGCGGCCGTGCCCAGGGCGGCGGTCGGGTCAGCCGGCGGCGGTCGCCAGGGCGGCGAGGCGGGACAGCAGGTGTGCGCGGGCGCGGCGCTCGGAGTCGTCGGCGGCCGGGCGCCACGGGCAGGCCACGTCGAGGGCGAGGACGCGGCCCGTGGCGAGCAGGCGTTCGCAGGCGGCCAGCACCTCGTCGGCGGACGGGCCGCCGGTGACCGGGAAGCTGAGGCCCGGCACCTCGGCCGCGTCGATCACGTCGAGGTCGAGGTGGATGACGAGCGGGCCGGGCGGTGCGGTCGCCGCCGTCACCTCGGGCACGGTGAGCCGGCGGATCTCGCCGGTGGCCACGTAGTCGGCCTCGGCCGGGTCGAGGTCGCGGGCGTCGGCCAGCACCGCGCGGGCCGGGGGTAGCGGGCGCAGGCCCAGCCGGTTCGCGTACCGCTCGGGGTGTGCGCCGGTGAGGACCCGCAGCGAGGTGCCGCCGAGGTAGCCGGACGTGCTGGTCTCGAGCGTGTGCACGTCGCCGTGCGCGTCGAACCACACGATCCCGGGGTCGCCGCCGGCCCGCTGCACGCCGGTCACGGTACCGCCGGCCATCAGGCAGTCGCCGGAGAACACCACCGGCACACCGCCCGCCTCGACGACCGGCGCGACCTCGTCGGCGATGCCCGAGGCCACCGCGACCAGGCGCTGCCAGGTGTCCCCGGCGGGGAGCGTGGGCAGCACGGTCACGTCGGCTCGCACCGGCAGGTCGTCGTCGGGGAGCCGCTCGTCGTGGTGGAACGGCGCTGCGATCGTGGTCATCTCGTCCCTCCCGGAACTGCGGTCCGGCGTCCGGTGCCGGAAACGAGGACGGCCCGCCGGTGGGCGGGCCGTTCTCGATGGTCGGTCGTCAGTTCTCCCAGTCGCCCGGGTGCCCCTGACCGGGGCGGCCGTCGGGGGGCTGCTGGCGGGGCGCGCCGCGCCTGCCGCCCTGCTCGCCGTAGCCGCCGCGCTGGTCGTAGCCCTCGTCGTCGGCGTAACCGCCGCCGTAGGCACCGCCGCCCTGGCCACCGTAGGTGCCGCCGCCGTAGTTGCCGCCGCCCTGGCCGCCCTGCGCGCCGCCGTAGGTGCCGCCGGCCTGGCCGCCCTGCGCACCCCCGTAAGCGCCGCCACCCTGCGCGCCGCCGTAGGTGCCACCGCCCTGGGCGCCGTAGGTGCCACCGCCGCTGCCGCCGTAGGTGCCGCCGCCCTGCGGGCTCTGACCGCCGTACGCGCCGGCGCCCTGGTCGTAGCCGTCGTCCTCCTGGCCGTAGCCACCCTGCGCGCCGCCGTAGGTGCCACTGCCGCCGTAGGTCCCGCCGCCCTGGCCACCGCCCTGGCCACCGCCCTGGGCACCCGGGGCGCCGTAGGTGCCGCCGCCGTTGCCGTTGCCGCCGTAGGTGCCGCCGCCCTGGCCACCGCCGTAGGCGCCGCCCTGCGGACCGTACGCGTTGCCGTTGTCGGCGTCGTCCGCGCCGTTCCAGCCGCCGCCGTAGCCGCCCTGGTCGCCCCGGTCCGCGCCGCCGCCGTAGGCGCCGCCCTGGTAGCCGCCGCCCTGCTGGTTGCCGTAGCCGTCGTCGTAGCCCTGGGCGTCGTAGCCGCCCTGCCCGGCGCCGTAGCCCCGGTTGTCGTCGGCGTCGTCGATGCCGGGCCGGAACATGCCGGTGGCCTCGTCGTAGCGCTGCGGCTGCTGGCCCTGCTGGTCGTCGGCGTAGTTCTCGTAGGCGTCGTAGCCGTTGCCCTGTGCCGGGACAGCGGCGCCGCCGTACTGCTGGGTCGCGGTGCCGTAACCGCCCGCGGCAGCTCCCGCGGCACCGGCCGCTCCGGCGGCACCCGCGGCGTTCCACCCACCGCCCGGGGCGTTGTAGGCGCCGGGGGGCGGCTGGGGCGCGCCGTAGGGGTCGGCGAACTCGTCGTCGTCGACCGGCTTGTGGATCATCGTGGGCGCGTCCGCGATGGACGGTGCTCCGGAGCGCGGGGCGATCATCGTGGCGTCGCTGCCGCGCGCGCCGCCCACCGGGGGCGCGATGCGGGTCTCGTCGGCACCGGCGAAGGAGCGCGCGGCCGCGGGGACCGGCGCACCGGGGATGCCGCTCTCGTCGGCCTCCGCGGCGTCCTGGGCCCGGCGCCGCATGATGACGAGCACGATCGCGCCGATGCCGGCCGCGACGAGCAGGACGCCGAGGATGATGAAGAGCGTGGAGCCGCCGCCGTCGCTCTCGCCCGCGGCCGGGTCGGTGAGCGGTGCCGCGTTGGCGCTGGGCTCCTCGGTCGCCTCCTCCTCGGTCGCTTCCTCGCTGGCCTCCGCGCTCGGCGAGGCACTGGCCGACGGGGAGGGCGAGGGCGAGGAGGAGGTCGGGGCGGCGATGAGCTTGATGGTCAGCGGGACGTTGACCGACCTGTCGGCCGCGCCCTCGACGTTGACCGTGGTGTTCTGGTAGCCCTGCTTCAGCGCGCCCACGGAGAGCCGGCCGACCGCGATCGGCTTGCCGGCGCTGGAGCGGAAGGCGTAGGAGCCGTCGCCGCCGGAGGTGGTGTTGAACACCGTGCCGCTGCTGTCCTGGAGCCCGACCTCGGCGCCGGAGACGGCCTTGCCCTCCTGGTCGCGCACCTTGCCGCTGACCCGGTTGACGAACTTCGGCTTGTCGGCGCCGCGGACGGTGATCCGCTGGCTCACGCTGCCGGAGTCGTTGCCGATCCGCGCCGTGATCTGCACCGTGAAGTTCTTCGTCTCGCCGGCTGCCACGGTGGGCGCCTGCAGCGTGATGTTGAAGGTCTGGCTCCCACCGGGTGGCACCGGCTTCGGCGAGCCGCCGCCGCAGTCGCCACTGCAGTTGAGGCCGTTGCCGTTGACCTGAACGGACGCTTCCTGCTGCTCCGAGCCGGGCTGACCGGTCTCGTTGGTGTTGGTGACCTGGAACGCCAGGCCCGTCGTGCCTCCGGAGGGGATGTCTCCCGCCGTCAGGTTGGTGATGGTGACCTGGGGGTCGTCCGCCAGGGCAGCCCCGGGGGCTGCGACCATCAGTCCACCGACCAACGCCAGGAACGCACCGGCCTGGACAGCCCGGGCTCGTAGGTGCGTTGTCACGTCCACCGCCTTCGGATCTCGCGGGTCCCGAGGCGCCCTTGTTGACGGCCCCTTGATCCCGCGACGGGTACACACCGTCGGCCACTATGCCCTGTCGGATCACCTCCGCGCGACCCAGGGCCGCCGGGTTGTGGTCGAATGCCGGGTCGTATTGTCCCGACGTGTCTTCTGCGCACAATAAATCCGACTCGGTCAGGCAGGCGCTGGACGCGCTGGACGACGGCGCCGAACCCGAGCGCACCGTCCTCCGTGACGCTGTGCGAGCACTGCTGGCGGAGCTCGCGCGGACCGTCCCCGGCCGATCGGTGGAGGTCCGTATTCCTCCTTTCGGTGCGATTCAGTGTGTCGAAGGTCCCCGGCACACCCGGGGGACCCCGCCCAATGTGGTGGAGACCGATCCGATCACCTGGCTGCTGGTCGCCACAGGCCGTCTGAGCTGGGCAGATGCGGTCGACAGCGGGCGCGTCCGGGCCAGCGGTATACGCACCGATCTCACTCCGTACCTGCCTGTGCAGCAGGGCTGATGCGCCGCGGGCCGCGTACACTTATGCCCCGGAACGGACCAGCAAGCCGAGCGTGACCAGCAACGCCACCAGCAGCGCGGCGGCCTGGCCGGCGAAACGGCTTGACGAGCCACAGCAGACCAGCATGAGGGAGCAAGCGCGTGCCCCGAGGCGACGGCCGGTTGACCGACGATCTCGATCCCCAGGACCGCGGACCCCAGGATGCCTGCGGCGTCTTCGGCGTCTGGGCCCCGGAAGAAGAGGTTGCCAAACTCACCTACTTCGGCCTTTTCGCTCTGCAACACCGCGGGCAGGAGGCCGCCGGCATTGCTGTCAGTGACGGCTCCGGCGTGGTGGTGTACAAGGACCTCGGCCTGGTTTCCCAGGTCTTCGACGAGCCGACGCTGGCGAGCCTGCGTGGCCACCTCGCGATCGGCCACACCCGCTACTCCACGACCGGCGGATCGAACTGGGAGAACGCCCAGCCCACGATCCGTGCCACGACCGCCGGCACCACGATCGCGCTGGCGCACAACGGCAACCTGGTCAACACCGCCGAGCTGGCCCGTGAGATCGCCGAGCGCGGCCTCGACGTCGGCGACGCCACCTCCGACACCGCGATGGTCACCACGCTGCTGGCCAGCCGCCCCGACCTGTCGGTCGAGGCCGCGGCCATGGAGGTCCTCCCGAGCCTGCGGGGCGCCTTCAGCTTCGTCTTCATGGACGAGAACACCCTCTATGCGGCCCGCGACGCGCAGGGCGTCCGGCCGCTGGTGCTCGGCCGGATGGAGCGCGGCTGGGCCGTCGCCAGCGAGACCGCGGCCCTGGACATCGTCGGCGCCAGCTTCGTCCGCGAGGTCGAGCCCGGCGAGATCCTGGCGATCGACGAGCACGGGCTGCGCTCGAGCCGCTTCGCCACCCCGGAGCCCAAGGGCTGTCTCTTCGAGTACGTCTACCTCGCCCGCCCGGACACCACGATCGCCGGCCGCGGCGTGCACGCCGCGCGCGTGGAGATCGGGTGCGGCCTATGCGGGTAACGAAGCCGGACGCGCTGCCGCGCGTGAAAAAGCTCGACCCAAACGACCGCATTCTGGCGCTCGCCGGCAATCCGAACGTCGGCAAAAGTACGCTC
>CAKUMG010000538.1 GCA_934667465.1 uncultured Actinoplanes sp.
CGCTCGGGCTGTTCGCTCGGGCCGTCCGCTCCGGCCGCGCGGCTTGCGTGGCCGCGCCGTGCCGACGCCGGCGGTGCGTCGCCGGGCCGGCCTCTCGTGCCGGCCGACTCGCGGGTGGGCGGGCCGGCTCGGTCGGTGGGGTCGTCGTGGCCTCGGTCGTGGTGGCCTCGTCAGGGGAGGTGGGTGACGAAGATGGCGGTGCCCGGGAAGAGCTTGCCGCGCAGGGGGCTCCACTGGCCCCAGATCTGGTCGTGGCCGTCCGGCCATTCGGGTTCGATCAGATCGGTGAGGACGAAGCCGGCCGCGACCAGCTCGCGGATGCGGTCGCCCAGGGTGCGATGCTGTTCGACGTAGGTGGGGGTGCCCTCGCCGGTCTGCGCGACGTAGGGCCGGCGGTCGAAGTAGGGGTGGACCGCCAGCAGGCCGTCCTCGCCGGGTTCGTCGAGGAAGACCCAGCGCATCGGGTGGGTGATGGAGAACACCCAGGAGCCGCCGGGGCGCAGGACGCGGGCGACCTCGCGCATCAGGGCCGCCGAGTCCGCGACGAACGGGATGGCGCCGAAGGCCGTGCAGACCACGTCGAAGGCGTCCGTGGCGAACGGCAGGGCCAGGGCGTCCGCCTGGACCAGCGGCACCTCGACGCCGGAGCGGGCCGCCGCCTCGCGGGCCTGGCGGAGCATGCCGCCGCTGAGGTCCATCGCCACGACGTCGGCGCCCTGGCCGTCGAGCCAGCGGGCGGCCGCCGCGGCGCCGCAGCCCAGCTCGAGGACGCGCTTGCCGCGGACGTCGCCGAGCAGCCGGGCGTCGGCCTCGCGCAGGCCCTCGGGGCACCACACGAAGTCGAGGTCGCCCAGGAACGCGCCGTGCTCCTCCTGGTAGTCGTCGGCGTCGAGGTCCCACCAGTGCCGGCTGGCGACGCGGCTCTCGTCGTCGGTCACCACCCGGCGCAGCGTCGCGGTCGGGGCGTCCGGGTCGATGCCCAGGAACGTCGCAGCGCCGGGGCCCGCGGCAGCCGGGTCGTGGGCGGGGGCCGGGCGGTCGGTGGGCGGTTGGGCTTCGATCACGGGGCAACCGTACGGCCGCGGTGTGACACTTGTGCGCCCGGCGGCGCGGGCGCGCCGGGGCGCGGCGTGAGCGCTGCGGCGTACAGGTGAGGTGTGTCTCTGCTCCGCAGTCGGCCGACGGCTGTCCCGCGCGGTCCGCCCCGCGCCCGGAAATTGAAGATCAGCGACGTCCGGGAGACGGGTTGGCGACCGTTCCGAGCGGCGCGGGCAGGGACAAAACCGCATATAGCGGCCATGATGACGGGTTTCGTCGGAACAATGTGCCTCGGTCCGCAGGAGGGCTTGCAACCTGTGGTAATGCGCACTGTAAGCTAGTCGATGCGCTCGCGGATCGTGTGCCTCGGCAGGGAGCAGGTTCCGCAAGTCGTCTGGTCCAGCATGATTCTGACTCGCCTGATCGCCCGGCTCCACGCTCGTGATCACCGGATGTTCGTGCTGTGCCCGTCGTCAGGTCCGTGACGCGCAAGAGACACCACGAAACCATCCGTTCGGAGCAACAGTCCACATGACGAGCAGCATCGAGGCCACCTCGAGCGCCAACCGGGTCACCGTCGACGATCTCGGCTCGGAGGAAGCATTCCTCGCAGCCATCGACGAGACCATCAAGTACTTCAACGACGGTGACATTGTTGAGGGCACCGTCGTCAAGGTCGATCGGGACGAGGTCCTGCTCGACATCGGCTACAAGACCGAGGGTGTCATCCCCTCGCGCGAGTTGTCGATCAAGCATGACGTGGACCCCGCGGAAGTGGTGTCGGTCGGTGACCACATCGAGGCCCTCGTCCTCACCAAGGAGGACAAGGAAGGCCGCCTGATCCTCTCGAAGAAGCGCGCGCAGTACGAGCGTGCGTGGGGCACCATCGAGAAGATCAAGGAAGACGACGGCGTCGTCCGTGGCTCGGTCATCGAGGTCGTCAAGGGTGGTCTCATCCTCGACATCGGCCTCCGCGGCTTCCTCCCGGCCTCGCTGGTCGAGATGCGTCGTGTCCGCGATCTCCAGCCGTACGTCGGCCGTGAGCTCGAGGCGAAGATCATCGAGCTGGACAAGAACCGCAACAACGTGGTCCTGTCCCGCCGCGCCTGGCTCGAGCAGACCCAGTCCGAGGTCCGCACCGAGTTCCTCAACAAGCTGCAGAAGGGCCAGGTCCGCAAGGGCGTCGTGTCCTCCATCGTCAACTTCGGTGCCTTCGTGGACCTGGGTGGCGTGGACGGCCTCGTGCACGTCTCGGAGCTCTCCTGGAAGCACATCGACCACCCGTCCGAGGTCGTCGAGGTCGGCCAGGAGGTCGAGGTCGAGGTGCTCGACGTCGACCTGGACCGCGAGCGCGTCTCGCTGTCGCTGAAGGCGACCCAGGAAGACCCGTGGCGTCAGTTCGCCCGGACCCACGCGATCAACCAGATCGTGCCGGGCAAGGTCACCAAGCTGGTTCCGTTCGGTGCGTTCGTCCGCGTCGACGACGGCATCGAGGGCCTGGTGCACATCTCCGAGCTGGCCGAGCGGCACGTCGAGCTGCCCGAGCAGGTCGTCCAGGTGGGCTCCGACGTCCTCGTCAAGGTCATCGACATCGACCTCGAGCGTCGCCGGATCTCGCTGTCGCTCAAGCAGGCCAACGAGAACTTCGTGGAGGGCGAGGAGCACTTCGACCCCACCCTCTACGGCATGGCTGCCACGTACGACAACGAGGGCAACTACATCTACCCGGAGGGCTTCGACCCCGAGACGGGCGAGTGGCTCGAGGGCTTCGACGCGCAGCGCGAGACGTGGGAGAAGCAGTACGCCGACGCCCGCGAGCGCTGGGAGGCCCACACCAAGCAGGTCCAGGCGAGCCGCGAGGCCGACGCCGAGGCCGCGCTCAACCCGGCCCCGGTCGGCGGCGTGACCTCCTCGTCCTCCTCGTCGTCCTCGACGTCGTCCTCCTCCACGAGCTCGTCCGGCCCGGCGCGCTCGAACGAGGAGCCGGCCGGCACGCTGGCCACCGACGAGGCCCTCGCCGCTCTGCGCGAGAAGCTCGCCGGAGGCAAGTGACCTCAGCCCGAGCCTGAACCGGCAGTCCCGCCCCCGGCCTCACCGCCGGGGCGCGGGTTCGGCCCGGCACCCGCCCCGACGGGGAGCGGCTGACGGGCCCGCCGGATCGACCTCGAGCAGGGTCCGGATCCACGGAAGCCGCCCATCCACACTGTGCACGGTGTGGGTGGGCGGCTTCTTCGTGTACGCGGGGAGCGGCGCGCCCGGCACGTCCGCGCGCGCCGAGGATGATGCGGGCGCTGATGCACCGCCGGGGCGGGGCGGCGCCGGGCTCCGATCGGCACTGGGCCGGCGGGGCGGAGCCGGGGCGGCGGGTGCCGGGCGGGGCCGGGATGCAAGCGTGCGGGGCGATATTTGCCGCTGCTGCGCAGCGATGACGCACGATGCGGTCCGCGGGGTGCCGCGGGGCATACTGGGCGCGTGCTCAAGGTGGGGTTGACCGGCGGGATCGGGGCGGGCAAGAGCGCGGTGGCGCGGCGGCTCGCCGAGCTGGGCGCGGTGATCATCGATGCCGACCGGCTCGCGCGGGAGGTCGTGGCCGCCGGGACCGAGGGGTTCGAGGCGGTCGTGGCGACGTTCGGGCCGGAGATCGTCAGCGCCGACGGCGAGCTCGACCGGCCGGCGCTCGGCGCGCGCGTGTTCGCGGACGAGGAGGCCCGGCGGCTGCTGGAGAAGATCATCCACCCTCGGGTACGCGCGCGGACCGCCCACCTGACACGCGAGGCGCCCGGCGCGGCGATCGTGGTCAACGACGTGCCGCTGCTGGTCGAGACCGGGCTGGCGCCCACGTACCACCTGGTCGTCGTGGTCGAGGCGGCCGCGGAGACCCGGATCGGGCGGCTCGTGCGCACCCGCGGCATGAGCGCGGAACAGGCCACCGCCCGGATCGCCGCCCAGGCCGGGGACGAGCAGCGGCGCGCCGTCGCCGACGTGCTGATCAGCAACGACGGGACGACCGCGGAGCTCCGTGAGCAGGTCACGCGGCTGTGGCATGAGCGCCTGATCCCGTACGAGCGGAATCTCCGCCACCGCCGGCACGCCCCCGGTGACAGCCGGCTCCTGATCGTGCCGCCCGACCCGGAATGGCCGGCCCAGGCGCGGCGGATCATCGGCCGGATCGAGCATGCGCTGCGGCCGGGGGCCGGATCGGGTGGCGTCTCTCACATCGGTTCGACGGCGGTGCCCGGGCTGCCCGCCAAGGACCTGATCGACCTCATGCTCGCGGTGCCCACCCTTGAAGAGGCCGACCGGATCGCCGCCGCGCTCGGCGGGGCGGGACTGCCGCGCCGTACGGGGGAGTGGTTCGACAACGCGCGCGGCGTGCCCGGCCTGACCTGGCCCAAGAGGCTGCACGGCGGCGCCGACCCGGGGCGCTCGGTGAACCTGCACGTGCGGGTGCTCGGGTCGCCCGGGTGGCGGTTCGCGCTGCTGATGCGCGACCACCTGCGGGCGGAGCCGGCGGCGCGCGACGAGTATGCGGCCGCAAAAGAGAAGTGGGCGGCGGCGCATCCGGACGTGGCCGCCTACGCGGAGGCGAAAGAGCCGTGGTTCGACGCGGAGGCCGAGGCCGCTCACGAGTGGGCCGAGAAGACGGGGTGGCAGCCGGGGTGAGCCGGGCGTTCGCTGGGCGCTGGGGCTGACTGGCGGCGCTGCCTGTGCGGCGGTGTTGCGTGACCGGTGGCGATGCCCCGCGGACGGGTCTGTCCGGCGCACTTTCTCGGGCGCGGCCGGAGGGCGGCTTTGCCCGGCGTGGCGACCCGGCTGGGCGTGGCGGCTTGGCTCGGAGATGCGAAGGGGCGCTCGCGGCGGCCGGTCGCACGGTGTGGCGCGACCACGCGGGGCGCGCTCGCCGGGCGCGGGGCCCGGGGCTGCGACTCCGGTTCCGCCCGGGGCGCCGCGTGGTGGAGCCGGCCGGGCGGCAGGCCGCCGCGAGCGACCTACCCGGCCAGCGTAGGACCGG
>CAKUMG010000539.1 GCA_934667465.1 uncultured Actinoplanes sp.
TCGGGGTCTGCGAGTCGTAGCCGTGCAGCTGCCACAGGTCGACGTAGTCGGTGCCGAGCCGCCGCAGCGAGGCGTCCAGCGCGCGCAGCAGGTGGCCGCGCGAGCCGTCCCGGCGGCGCCAGCTGCCCAGCCCCGCCTTCGTGGCGATGACCAGCTCCTCGCGGTCGACCAGGTGGCCGAGCAGCGAGCCGATCACGGCCTCGGCGTCGCCGTCGGCATAGACGTCCGCGGTGTCGATGAGCGTGCCGCCGGCCTCCAGGAACAGCTTGAGCTGAGCGGCCGCGTCGTCGGGCTCGGTGTCGCGGCCCCAGGTCATGGTGCCGAGACCGAGCCGGGTGACCGCCAGCCCGCTGCGGCCGAGCGGTCTCTGTTGCATAGCTGAACCTTATTCAGGGCGGACCACCCGGGGAACGCCCGCGCGGCTGTGATCACCTGTGTGAACGGTCGGGTAGGCGACCGTACCCGCGGAAGATCACTCAGCGTGATCTTGTCGGAACGGTCCCGCGCCCACGGGCGCGTCCCCCGCGTGGTGGGATACGTTCGTCACCGCGGAACATCGGTGCTCCGCGGAAGGGGAGGACCCGTGCGGCTCGGATTCAGCCTCGGCTACCAGACCTCGTGGACCACACCGGCGGACCACCTCGCCATGGCGCAGGAGGCCGACCGGCTCGGCTACTCGGTGGTGTGGGCCGCGGAGGCGTACGGCTCGGACTCGCCCACCATGCTCGCCTGGATCGCCGGGCAGACGCAGCGGATCGACATCGGCGCCGCCGTGATGCAGATCCCGGCCCGCAGCCCGGCCATGGCGGCGATGACCGCGGCCACCCTCGACACGCTCTCCGGCGGGCGCTTCCGGCTCGGGCTGGGCGTCTCCGGCCCGCAGGTCTCCGAGGGCTGGCACGGCGTGCGCTTCGCGAAGCCGCTCGGGCGCACCCGGGAGTACGTCGACATCGTGAAGCTGGCGATCGCGCGCAAGCCCGTCGCCTACGACGGCGAGCACTATCGGCTGCCGCTGCCGGACGGTGCCGGCAAGGCGCTGCGTCTCGGATTCCATCCGCCACGCACCGCCGTACCCATCTATCTTGCGGCAGTCGGCCCGAAGAACCTGGAGCTGGCCGGGGAGATCGCCGACGGCTGGCTGGCCATCTTCTTCGCGCCCGACGCGGCCGGCGAATACCTCCAGCACATCGAGCGCGGCCGGTCCGCGAGCGGCAACGGGCTCACCGGCTTCGACGTCTGCCCGACCGTGCCCGTCGCGATCGGCGGCGACGTGGCTGCCTGCGCCGACCTGATCCGGCCCTACGCCGCGCTCTACGTCGGTGGCATGGGCAGCCGCGAGCAGAACTTCTACAACCAGCTCGCGGTCCGGATGGGCTACGGGGACGCCGCGCGGGAGGTTCAGGATCTTTATTTGGACCGGAAGGTACGCGACGCGGCAGCGGCCGTGCCGCAGGAGTTCATCGAGCGGACGTCGCTGATCGGACCCAAGGCGCGGATCGTCGAGCGGATCCGGGAGTATGCGGCCGCCGGCGTCGGCACGCTGTCGGTCGCGCTCTACGTGGGCGACCGGGAGAGCGGCATCGCGACGCTGCGGACGGTCGCGGAGGCGTACGAGGAATCCGGGGTGGCCGAGTAACCATGGCGACGCTGCTGCTGCTCCGCCACGGGCGGACCACCGCGAACGCGACAGGCGTGCTGGCCGGCCGGCAACCCGTCGAGCTCGACGACACCGGTCGCGATCAAGCGAGGCGTACGGGTGAGCGACTGTCCGCGCTGCCGATCGCGACCGTCGTGACGAGCCCGCTGATCCGCTGCCGCCAGACCGTGGAACTGGCGCTGCCCGACGCCGTGCCCGCCGTCGACGAGGGCCTCACCGAGTGCGGCTACGGCGACTGGGAGGGCAAGCCGCTCAAGGAGCTCACCGGCGACCCGCTCTGGCCCGTCGTCCAGCAGCACCCGAGCGCGGCCGTCTTCCCCAACGGGGAGGCGATGGCGGCGATGTCCGCCCGCGCGATCGCGACCGTGCGCCGCTGGGACGCCAAGGTCACCGCGGAGCACGGCGCCGACGCGCTCTGGGTGGCGTGCAGCCACGGCGACGTGATCAAGGCGATCGTGGCGGACGCGCTCGGGCTGCACCTCGACCAGTTCCAGCGGATCGTGGCGGACCCGGCGTCGGTGAGCGTGATCCGGTACACGGCCACGCGGCCGTTCGTGGTGCGGCTGAACGACTCGGCGGGGCTGGCGGGGCTCGTGCCGCCCGCTGCGGCTGCCGCTGCCCCCTCTTCGTCCGCCGCCTCCTCGGACGCGGCGGTCGGCGGGGGTGCCGGCGGGGGAGTCTGAGGGGGCGCGGGCATCGCTGGGGGGCCATCGGGGGCGGGTTTGCGGGCTGTTTTGTCGACGGTTTGTGACGGGTGTGTCACGGGCTGGGATGCTTGTTGCGCCCTCGGCGAACCCGGCCCGGCGGGCTGCGCGCCCGCGCGCGCGTACGGATAGGGTTTCTTCATGACCCACCAGGTGCATGCCTTCGAGCCGCCGGAGCGGTTCGTCGCCGGGACGGTGGGCGAGCCGGGCGACCGGACCTTCTTCCTGCAGGCCCGCGGCGGCGGGCGGACCGTCAGCGTCGCGCTGGAGAAGGTCCAGGTGTCGCTGCTCGCCGAGAAGCTCGAGGAGTTGCTCACCGAGGCCGGCCGCCGATTCGGCGTGAGCCTGCCCGAGACGTCCCCGCTCGCCGTCAACGACAACGAGCCGCTGGACACGCCCGTCGACGAGGAGTTCCGCGTCGGCACGCTGGGGCTGGCGTTCGACGTCGACACCACCACCGTCGTGATCGAGGCGATCGAGGCCGGCGAGGGCGACGCGGAGGTCGAGCTCGGCGACGACGACGAGGACGACGACGACACCCCGCTCGCCGCCGACGACGACGAGGACGACGAGCCCGACGACGACCTCGACCGGCTGCGGGTCCGCCTCACGCCCGAGGCGACCCGGGCCTTCATCGACCGGGCCCGGCGCGTGGTCGCGGCCGGGCGCCCGCCGTGCCCGCTCTGCGGCCAGCCGCTCGACCCGGCCGGGCACCTCTGCCCCCGGCAGAACGGCTACCACCGGTGACGACCGAGCCGGCCTCCGTGCTCAGCGACGACAATGCCCTGGAGCTGTTGCGCCGGGGCACGCTGGAGCTGGAGGGCCGGCTGGTCGACGCCTCCAACACGACGCTGCGCGCCGAGATCACCCTCGACGGGCTGACCCGGCGCTGCGTCTACAAGCCGGTCCGCGGGGAACGGCCGCTCTGGGACTTCCCGGACGGCACCCTCGCCGGCCGCGAGGTGTCGGCCTTCCTGGTGTCGCAGGCCACCGGCTGGGGGCTCGTGCCGCCGACCGTCCTGCGCGATGGCCCGCTCGGCACCGGCGCGTGCCAGCTCTGGATCGACGAGCCCGAGGACGCCACGGCGCTGATCGGTTTCGTCCCCGCCTACGACGTGCCCGAGGGCTGGATCCCGGTCGCGAACGCCCGCGACGAGGAGGGCGACGCCTACGCCCTGGCCCACGCCGACGACCCGCGGCTGGCCCGGCTCGCGGTCCTCGACGCGGTCATCAACAACGCCGACCGCAAGGGCGGGCACGTGCTCTACGCCCCCGACGGGCGGATCCACGGCGTCGACCACGGCATCTCCTTCCACGTGGAGAACAAGCTCCGCACGGTGCTCTGGGGGTGGACCGGCAAGCCGGTCCCGGCCGAGGCCGTGACGGTGCTCGAGCGGCTGCGGGCCGAGCTGGAGGGCTCGCTGGGCGAGGCGCTCGAGGAGCATCTGATGGTGGCCGAGGTGCAGCAGACGCGGCAGCGGGTGCGGCGGTTGCTGCGGCGCGGGTCCTATCCGCAGCCGCCCAAGGACTGGCCGGCCGTGCCCTGGCCGCCGGGCTGAGGCTCGACCCCTTTCCCGCCCGGCGGCCGCGCTGAGGCTCCACCCCTTTTCCGCCCGCCGTCCGGTCCTGAGGCTTTACTCACGCCGACCCCGTTTCTGCCCGGCGCGGTCGATAGGCTCTTGGGATGGACGCTTGGACCGGGCACGAGGTGCCGACGCTTCCGGGCCGCGGGGCCCTGCCGCACCTGTACGACTCGGCCCGCCGCGAGGTCGCCCCGACCACCCCGGGTGAGGCCGCGACGATGTACGTGTGCGGCATCACGCCGTACGACGCGACCCACCTCGGGCATGCCGCCACGATGATCACCTTCGACCTGGTGCAGCGGCTCTGGCGCGACGCCGGCGTCGGCGTGACCTACGTGCAGAACGTGACCGACATCGACGACCCGCTGCTCGAGCGCGCCACCCGCGACGGCGAGGACTGGATCGTGCTCGCCATGCGTGAGACCGCGCTCTTCCGCGAGGACATGGAGGCGCTGCGGATCATCCCGCCCGCGCACTACGTCGGCGCTGTCGAGTCCATCCCCGCCATCGCCGAGCACGTGCGCGCGCTCGTCGCGGCCGGCGCGGCCTACGCGCTCGAGGACGGCACCGGCGACGTCTACTACGACCTCGCGGCGGCCCCCCGCTTCGGCTACGAGTCCAACCTCTCCCGCGAGGAGATGCTGGTCCTGTCCGCCGAGCGCGGCGGCGACCCCGAGCGCGCCGGCAAGCGCGACCCGCTCGACCCGCTGCTCTGGCGCGGCGCCCGCGACGGCGAGCCCGCCTGGGAGGGCGGCGACCTCGGCCCCGGCCGCCCCGGCTGGCACATCGAGTGCGCCACCATCGCCCTCAACCTGCTCGGCAACCGCATCGACGTCCAGGGCGGCGGCAGCGACCTGCTCTACCCGCACCACGAGTGCTCCGCGGCGCACGCCGAGACGCTCACCGGCGAGGCGCCGTTCGCCTCACACTACGTGCACGCGGGCATGATCGGGCTCGACGGCGCGAAGATGTCCAAGTCCAAGGGCAACCTGGTCTTCGTCTCCCGGCTCCGCGGCGACGGCGTCGACCCGATGGCGGTGCGCCTCGGGCTGCTGTCGGGCCACTACCGCAGCGACCGGCAGTGGACCGACGAGGTGCTCAAGGA
>CAKUMG010000540.1 GCA_934667465.1 uncultured Actinoplanes sp.
GGCCAGCGCCGAGCGGTGGCGCACCGAGGTCGCCGAGCCGGTCATCGCCGCGGTGCGCACCGGCGGGCCGGCCGCCGGTCAGGCGCTGCCCGTCGCCGCCGGCACGGCCGAGTTCGACGCCGTCCGGCTCGCCGTGTCCGACCTGCAGAGCAGCATCTCCGTCGTCCGCGACGAGGCCGTCGCCGCGGCGAAGCGGACGGGCAGCACGCTCGTCGCCCTGGAGATCATCGCGGCGGTGGCGGTGCTCGTCGCCGGGGCGGTGCTGGTGCTGCTGCTCGACCGGCTGGTCAGCCGCCCGGTCCTCGCGCTGGCGCGGCAGGTCCGCGCCGTGGCGGCCGGCGACTACGACCGGGAGATCGCCGGCCACGGCGCCCCCGAGCTGCGCGCCCTCGCCGCCGACGTCGACGCGATGCGCCGGAAGATCGCCTCGGAGCTGCGCGAGGTGCAGGAGGCGCGCGCCCAGATCGAATGGGGCAACGCCCAGCTCAAGGTGCAGGCCGAGGAGCTGACCCGCTCGAACCGCGACCTGGAGCAGTTCGCCTACGTCGCCTCGCACGACCTGCAGGAGCCGCTGCGCAAGGTGGCGAGCTTCTGCCAGCTGCTGCAGCGCCGCTACCAGGGGCAGCTCGACGCCCGCGCCGACCAGTACATCGCGTTCGCGGTGGACGGCGCCGACCGCATGCAGCGGCTGATCAACGACCTGCTCGCGTTCTCCCGGATCGGCCGCCTCACCACGGGCTTCAAGCAGGTCGACCTGGGCCGCGTGCTGGAGGTGGTCACCTCGCAGCTCGAGCCGCGCGCCGGCGACGCCGAGATCGTGTACGCGGACCTGCCCACCGTCGAGGGTGAGGAGCCGCTGCTCACCACGCTGTTCGTCAACCTGATCGGCAACTCGCTCAAGTTCCGGCGCCCCGGCGTGCCGCCGGTCATCACGGTCACCGCCGAACGCGACGGCGAGTTGTGGCGGATCAACGTGCGGGACAACGGCATCGGCATCGAGGCCGAGTTCGCCGACAAGGTGTTCGTCATCTTCCAGCGGCTGCACCCGCGCGAGGCCTACGAGGGCACCGGCATCGGGCTCGCGATCGTCAAGAAGATCGTCGAGTACCACGGCGGGACGATCGGTCTCGACCTCGAGGTGGAGCAGGGCGCGTCGTTCACGATCACGCTGCCGGTCAGCCAGTCCCCGGACGACGGGCCCGCGAAGGCGGGCGCCGGGGAAACTTCTTTCACGGATTGACATGGATCAAGGGGCATCCGCAAGAAGTTCCAGGGTCTACAGTGACGGCCATGCGTGCACGACTGTCCGACATCGCGCGTCAGGCTGAGGTCAGCGAGGCGACCGTGTCGCGGGTGCTCAACGACCGGCCCGGGGTGTCCGCCGACACCCGCCAGGCGGTGCTCACCGCGCTCGACGTGCTGGGCTACGAGCGCCCCGAGCGGCTGCGCAAGCGCAGCGCGGGCCTGGTCGGGCTGATCGTGCCCGAGCTGGAGAACCCGATCTTCCCGGCCTTCGCGCAGACCATCGAGACAGCGCTCTCCCAGTCCGGGTTCACGCCGGTGCTGTGCACGCAGACGCCCGGCGGCGTGACCGAGGACGAATACGTCGAGATGCTGCTCGACCGCCAGGTGTCGGGCATCGTGTTCGTCTCCGGGCTGCACGCCGACACCACCGCCGACCACGAGCGCTACCGGCGGCTGGTCGCACGGCCGATGCCGATCGTGCTGATCAACGGGTACGCGGAGGGCCTCGACGCGCCGTTCATCTCGTGCGACGACCGGCTGGCGGGCGAGCTGGCGGTGAACCACCTCGTCGCGCTCGGGCACCGGCGGATCGGGTTCGTGTCCGGCCCGGACCGGTTCCTCAACGTGCAGCGCAAGCTCGACGGCTACCGGGCCGCCATGCGCCGCGAGCTGGGCACGCCGGAGCACGAGCTGGACGATCTCGTGGCGCTCACGCTGTTCGGGGTGGAGGGCGGCGAGGTCGCGGCCGGGCAGCTGCTCGCGCGCGGCGCCACGGGCATCGTGTGCGGCTCGGACCTCATGGCCCTGGGCGCGATCCGGGCGGCCCGCCGGCGCGGCCTGGCGGTGCCGCGGGACGTGTCGGTGATCGGGTTCGACGACTCGCCGCTGATCGCGTTCACGGATCCGCCGCTGACCACGCTGCGCCAGCCCGTCGCGGCCATGGCGAACGCCGCGATCCGGCAGCTGGTCGACGAGATCAACGGGCACGGCGCGCCCCACTCGGAGTACGTCTTCTCCCCCGAGCTCGTGGTCCGCGGGTCGAGCGCGATCAGCCGGGTGGCCCAGGCGGACCGCGTCCCGGCAAGTTGATCTTTGAAAGTTGTTGCCCGCGGAGGCCATCCGCGGGGCGGAACTGAGCAGCGTTTTTCGGGCGACACACCGGAGAACGGATCTTTCTTTCTGCAAGAAAAGTCCGGCTAATCGCCCATAACACTCCCCTGAATCGACTGTCGTCGCTTTACGGGCCCGCAACACGCTGCTAACTTTCCGGGCACTTGCGCAAGAAGTTTCAGACCCGGGCACTCCCCCACGCCCGGGGCTCCCCGCGTCCCAGGAGGCTTCCCGTGCGTACCCGGCTATCCAAGGCTTTACTGGCTCTCGTCCTCGCCGCCACCGGCACGGTCGCCGTCGCGTCGGCGGCGCCCGGACCGGCGGCGGCCAGCCCCGCCTCACCCGGAGCGAAGGACGTCATCGTCCACCTCTTCGAGTGGCCGTGGGCGTCGGTCGCGAACGAGTGCACCACCGTCCTCGGCCCCAAGGGCTTCGGCGGCGTCCAGGTCTCCCCGCCGCAGGAGCACGTCGTCCTGCCCGGTCAGGGCTACCCGTGGTGGCAGGACTACCAGCCGGTGAGCTACCAGCTGACCACCCGCCGCGGTGACCGGGCGGCGTTCGCGAACATGGTCGCCACCTGCCACGCCGCCGGCGTCAAGATCTACGTCGACGCGGTCGTCAACCACATGGCCGGCGGCGCCTCCACCGGCAGCGGCAGCGGCGGGTCCACCTACTCGCACTACGCCTACCCCGCGGTCCCGTACGGCACGAACGACTTCCACCACTGCGGCCGCAACGGCAACGACGACATCGCCAACTGGTCGGACCGCTGGGAGATCCAGAACTGCGAGCTGGTCGACCTGTCGGACCTCAAGACCGAGACCTCCTATGTACGCGGGAAGGTGACCGCGTATCTCAACGATCTCGTCTCGCTGGGTGTCGACGGGTTCCGGGTCGACGCCGCGAAGCACCTGCCCGCCGCCGACCTGGCCGCGATCGTCGACCCGGTCGCGGGTGACCCGTACGTGTTCTCCGAGGTCATCGAGGGCGGCAACGGCGAGCCGACGCCGGAGGAGTACGCGGGCATCGGCGACGTGACCGAGTTCCGCTACGGCGACGTGGTCGGCAACGCGTTCCGCGACGGCACCCTCTCCGGGCTCAACGGGCTCGCCGGCCAGATGCGGCTGAGCTCGGGCGACGCGGTGGCGTTCGTGGACAACCACGACACCCAGCGCAACGGGCGGGCGAAGCTGACCTACAAGGACGGCACCCCGTACGCGCTCGCCGAGGCCTTCATGATCGCGTACCCGTACGGCGTACCGCAGGTCATGTCGAGCTTCACGTTCTCCGGCCCCGACCAGGGCCCGCCCGCCGCGAGCAACGGCACCACCAGCGCCGTGAGCTGCGGCAACGGCTGGCAGTGCGAGCACCGGTCGCGCACCACCGCGAACATGGTCGCGCTGCGCGCCGCGAGCAACGGCGCGGGCGTGACGAACTGGTGGTCCAACGGCTCGAACCAGATCGGTTTCGGGCGCGGCAGCGCGGCGTACGTGGCCTTCAACCGCTCCTCCGCGGCCCTGACCCGCACGTTCCAGACGTCGCTGCCGGCCGGCACCTACTGCGACGTGATGGCGGGCGACTTCTCCGGCGGCGCGTGCACCGGACCGGCGTACACGGTGAACGCGAGCGGTCAGGTGACCGCAACGGTGGCGGCGGGCGCGGCGCTCGCGCTGCACGTCGGCGCGCGCGGGACGGGCGGCGGACCGAACCCGGTCGGCTGCACCACGGCGGCGGTCGCGTTCGAGGCGAACGTCACCACCACCTGGGGCCAGAACGTGTTCGTGACCGGCAACACCGCGGCGCTCGGCAACTGGGACCCGGCGAACGCGGTGGCGCTCTCCTCCGCGGCGTACCCGGTCTGGAAGGCGACCGTCTCGCTGCCCGGCAACACGGCGGTCCAGTACAAGTACCTCAAGAAGCAGGGTTCCACAGTGGTCTGGGAGAGCGACCCGAACCGGACACGTAGCACGCCCGCGGCGAGCCCGTGCTCGGCCACCTGGGCCGATTCCTGGCGCTGACTGGATCATAGGGACCGTGGCCAGGGCAAACAGCCCAGAGTGACGTTTGCCATGCGGAACGGTCGCACATCCAGTGCGATCGTTCCCGGTCGTTCACCCGGACGCTGGTCCTACGCGTGAGTCACTCACGACCCGCGGGCGGCCGGAACAGGCCGCGGCACCCGGACCGCTGGAGGTACGCGCACATGCCCGAGATGGACGTCGCCCTCAAGGACGCCATGCAGATCGACGGTGCCGTCGGCGTCGCGCTGGTCGACTACAACAGCGGGATGGCCCTGGGCATCGCCGGCGGCACCAAGGAGTTCGACCTCGCGGTGGCGGCCGCCGGCAACACCGACGTGGTCCGCGCGAAGCTGCGCGCCATGGACATGCTCGGCATCAAGGAGCAGATCGAGGACATGCTGATCACCCTCGACAACCAGTACCACCTGATCCGGCCGCTGCGCGGGCGGCAGGGCGAGGGGCTGTTCCTCTACCTGGCGCTGACCAAGTCGCGCGCCAACCTCGCGATGGCCCGGCACCAGCTCAAGCGGATCGAGAGCGGACTCGACGTCTGAGCCACCCGCCCGGCCCCTCTTTCATCGGAGGGGCCGGACGGATAGCGTCCGGCTGTACGCATGCCGAACGCCGGAGGTGCCCCATGCCCGTGACCCGGTCCCTGA
>CAKUMG010000541.1 GCA_934667465.1 uncultured Actinoplanes sp.
TTGCCGTCCGTGCCGTTCAGGATGCCGTTGGCCACGGCCCACTGCATGGCATCGGCCGCATAATCCGAGACCTTCGCCGCATCGGCAAAGTCCTTCAGCGAAGCGCGGGCCGATGTGTCATAACCGCACAGGCGGGCATAGCGCAGAAGCATCACGGCAAGCTGCTCGCGCGTGATCTCCTGCAGCGGCGCAAACGACGTCGCCGACATGCCCTTGACCACGCCGTTTTCATAGGCCCATGCGACGGCATCGGCAAACCAGTCCGCCGCTGCGACATCCGTGAAGGGTGCCTTTGCCGCGCCCGCGGGCGAACTCGTACAGCCAGGTCAGGCCCTCGGGTGCGGCGGCCGTCGCGGTGAAGGCCGCCTCGTCGGGCGACCACGGGTAGTGGTCGTAGTTGTCGATGCCGACGATGTCCACGTACTCGTCGCCCGGGTAGCAGTTCGTGCTCACGCCGCCGCAGACGCCGGCCGGGGTGTTGTGCGCGTTGATGGTCCAGTCGAGCAGGACGTCGGGGTTGGTGGCCCGGATGTTCTGCGCCGCGCGGCGGTAGCAGGCGACCCACGTCTCGGTGTCGTCCGCGCGCCACGACGAGGTCTCCTCGTTGAACTCCCAGCCCAGCCGCACGATCGAGTCGCCGCGCCCGGCGGTGCGCATCAGCGTGCCGAAGGCCCGCCAGTCGGCGTCGTGGTCACCCGCGGCGCAGCCGGTGAGGTCCGCCTGGGCGCCGTCGGGGACCAGGCCCTGCGAGACGACGAGTACGCCGTCGAAGCCCGCGAAGTTGTCGAACGTCCACGCCGAGCCGGCCGTCATCGTCCGCCACGAGGTCCGGTCGGTGTAGGTCTGCGCGATGTTGCAGTCCCGGCCGCGCGCGGTGCAGAACGCGGCCACGCTCCCGGTGTCGAGCGTGGGGCTGCCGTTGACGCCGGACAGCCCGGTGGCGCCGGGCCAGGACCCGTCCGCCCGGGTCAGGCCGGTCATCGCCCGGGCCGACCGCGGATCGGCGGCGGGGCCGGACGAGGTCGTGCGGGCCGGATAGGTCTGTGCCGGGCCGGCCGGAGCGCTCGCCGCGGGGCGCGCGCCCTCGTCGGTGTCCCGGGTCGCGAGGCCGAGGGCGAGCCCGCCCAGCAGGACCGCCGAGGCGAGCGCCGCCGTGAGGATCGTGCGGCGGCGTGGGTCAGCCATGAGGTCCGTCTCCCGAGGGTTTCGCGGTCAGGTATGCCTTACCTTAATGGCACTAATTGTTGCCTAACCTATTCTTGGAAATAATGATGAATGACGCCGTTCACCGTGTGCACCGATCATCGTAATGGTTTATGGTCGACGAGGAGAAAGGGAGGCGTACGCCATGACCCAGATGATGGAGATGCCGCGCGTGCAGACGTGCACGGTGAGCGGCTGCGGTTACAACCACGACGGCTGCACGGCCTTCGCGATCACCATCGGCCGGACCAGCTCCGAGTGCGACACGTTCATCGACACCGGCGACCAGGGCGGGATGGGCCAGGCCATCGCTCAGGTCGGCGCATGCAAGCGCACCGAGTGCGTGCACAACAACGAGCTCGAGTGCCGCGCGCCGGCCATCACCGTCGGTGCCGCGACCGACCGCGCCGACTGCCTGACCTTCGAAGCCCGCTGAGCATTTATCAAGTAAGGCTCACCTGAGCCGCCGCCCGCATTCCGGGCGGCGGCTCGGTCGTTTTCAAGAGCCATTCCGGGCGCTGGTGAATGCCGGCGGCGGTCATCGTTCATGATCCGGGCCGGGGCGCCGCAGCGCCGGGGCACAGCCACGCGGGGGCGCCGCAGCGCCGGGGCACTGCTACCCCGGGGGTTGTGCTCAGGGTGAGAACGAGGTAGGTTGTTCTCAGATCGAGTTGTACTCACCTTGAGAACACGAGGAGCGGCCGTGACGGAGGAAGAGGAGTTCCTGGCGAGCTACGACCCGGGAGAGTTCCCGGCCGTGGCCGTCACGGTCGACGTGGTCGCGCTGACGATCCGCGAGGGCCGGCTGAGCGTCCTCCTGGTCGAGCGCGGCGCGCACCCGTTCGCCGGCTGGCGGGCGCTGCCGGGCGGCTTCGTGCAGGAGGAGACGCTGGACGCCGCCGCGCTGCGCGAGCTCGCCGAGGAGACCGGCGTGCGCCCCGGCGAGGGTGCGCTCGAGCGGGTGCACCTGGAGCAGCTCCGTTCGTACGGCGATCCCGGTCGTGACCCCCGCATGCGGGTCGTCTCGGTGGCCTACCTGGCGTTCGCGCCGAGCCTGCCCGATCCGCGGGCCGGGTCCGACGCGGCCGGCGCGTTCTGGGTGCCCGTCGACGAGGTGCGGGAGCTGGCGTTCGACCACGCCGCCGTGCTCGCCGACGGGCTGGACCGGGCGCGGTCGAAGCTCGAGTACACGCCGCTCGCCACCGCGTTCGTGGGCGACGAGTTCACGATCGCCGAGCTGCGCGCGGTGTATGCGGCGGTGTGGGGCGAGGAGCTGCACGCCGGCAACTTCCACCGCAAGGTGCTGTCGGTTCCCGGGTTCGTGGAGAGCACCGGGGAGACGGCGGCGCGGGCGGGGGAGCGGGGCGGGCCCAAGCCGAAGCTCTACCGGGCCGGCGACGCGCGCCTGCTGCACCCGGCGCTGCTGCGCCCGGCACGGGAGGAGGGGGTCCGGTGACGTTCGAGGAGGCGGTGGCCGCGATCGAGCGCGCGACGACGCTCGGCGAGCTGCGGACGCCGTACAAGACGCTGTTGAAGATCGTCCACCCCGACGTGGTGCCGCCGGAGCAGCGGGCTGCCGCCACCCGGGCCGCGGCGAAGCTGACCCGGCTGCACGGCCGGGAGGGGACGCTGACCACCCGGCGCGGCAGCTACCGGCTCGGTGGCGTGGTGGCGCGCGGCGACCTCGCCGACCTGACCGCGCTCGACGACGACAAGCTGCTCAAGCTGGCCCGGCGCCCGGCCGACAACGACCTGGTCCGTGCCGAGGCCACCGCCCTGGCGACCCTGGACCGGGACGGTGACCCCCGGCACCGCGCCTACGCGCCGCGGCTGATCGAGCGCTTCGTGCACGAGGACGGCGCCGGGGTGCGGCGGGAGGCGCTCGTGCTGGAACGGCTCGACGGGTTCGTGCCGCTGACCGGGATGGCGGGCCGGCTCGACCCGCGGGACGTCGCGTGGATGTGGCGGCGGCTGCTGACCGGGCTCGGCTGGGCCCACCGGGCCGGGCTGGTGCACGGGGCGGTGCTGCCCGAGCACGTGCTGATCCATCCCGAGCAGCACGGGGTGGCGCTCGTGGACTGGTGTTACAGCGTGGCGCCGGGCGAGCCGATCCGGGCGATCGTGGCGCGCTACCGCGCGGCGTACCCCTCGGAGGTTGTGAGCAAGCGCCCCGCGACCGCCGCGACCGACATCCATCTGGCGACCGGGCTCATGCTCTCGCTGATCAAGGATCCGCCCGCCGCGATGCGGCGCTTCGCCGCGGGCTGCCGTTTCGACGCGCCGCGGATGCGTCCCCAGGACGCGTGGCAGCTGCTCGCCGAGTTCGACGAGCTGCTGGAAGACCTGTACGGCCCCCGGAAGTTCCGGCACTTCACCGTGCCGGCCGCCTGATCGAAGGAGACCCCCCATGGGAAGCGGACGCTGGTCCACCAATGTCTACGACGCCGCCGCGAGCTACCGTGCCGCCACCGGCACGAGTGCCTTCGCCTACAGCGACAGCGGCGCCCGCAAGGCGCACGACGCCCTCAACCCGCTCGGCGTGACGAAGCGGGAGAGCCGCGACAGCGCCGAGCACCCGCAGAGCACCCCGATCGCCGTGCTGTTCGACGTCACCGGCTCGATGGGCACCGTGCCCCGCGTGCTGCAGACCAAGCTGCCGCAGCTGCTCGGCCTGCTGACCCGCAAGGGCTACGCGACCGACCCGCACATCATGTTCGGCGCGGTCGGCGACGCCACCTGCGACAAGGTGCCGCTGCAGGTGGGGCAGTTCGAGTCGGACAACCGGATGGACGAGGACCTGGCCCGGATCGTCATCGAGGGTGGCGGCGGCGGGCAGCGCACCGAGTCGTACGAGCTGGCCATGTATTTCATGGCCCGGCACACCGACCTCGACAGCGTGGCCGGGCGCGGCCGGCGCGGCTACCTGTTCCTGATCGGCGACGAGATGCCGTACGGGACGGTCAAGCCCAAGGAGGTCAAGAAGTTCATCGGCGACGACCTGCGCGAGCCGATCACGGTCGAGGCGATGGTCGCCGAGCTGCAGCGCACGTTCGACGTGTACTACATCATCCCGACCGCGGCGGGCTGGGGTGGCGACAAGGAGATCCTCGGCTACTGGAAGCGGCTGCTCGGCCAGCAGGTCATCGAGCTCGACGACCTGGACGCGGTCTGCGAGACCATCGCGCTGACGGTGGGCCTCGGCGAGGACGCGATCGACCTGGACGCGGGGCTGGCCGACCTGGCGGAAGTCGGCTCGGCGGCGGGCGCCTCGGTCGGCAAGGCGCTGGCACCGATCGGCGCGGGGCGCGGGGCGGTCGTCCGCTCCGACCTGACGGTCGGCGGGGTCTCCGGTGGTGCCTCCGGCGCGGCTCCCTTCGACGCCGCTCCCTTCGACGGGAACGAACGGCTGTGAACCACGTCGCGGTCGTCGACCTGGGCTACGGCGACGCGGGCAAGGGGACCGTCGTGGACGCGCTGTGCGCCCAGGGCGGGGTGCGGGCGGTGCTGCGCTTCAACGGGGGAGCGCAGGCCGCGCACAACGTGGTCGCCCCGGACGGCCGGCACCACACGTTCGCGCAGTTCGGGGCGGGCACCCTCGCGGGGGTGCCCACCCACCTGACCCGGTTCGTCGTGGTCGACCCGCTCGCGCTGGCCGCCGAGGCCGCCGCGCTGGGCAACCCGTACCACCTGCTCACCGTCGACGCGGACTGCCTGCTGGTCACCCCGTGGCACCGGGCGGCCAACCAGGTGCGGGAGCGGCGGCGCGGCGGGGGGCGTGGCAGGGCGCGTTCCGGGTGGGGCACTGCGACGCGGTGGCACACCGGTACGC
>CAKUMG010000542.1 GCA_934667465.1 uncultured Actinoplanes sp.
GCGCCCGGAGCGCGCGGCCCGAGCCGACCTGCGCCGCCTCCTGCCCGAGCAGGCTCGCCCAGAGCCCGAGCTCGCCCTGCCGCTGCAGCGCCAGCCCCTCGGCGTCGAGCCGGCGCACGATCACCAGGTCGCGGTAGAGCTCGCGGTACTCGTCGTCGTCGAAGCCGACCGAGTAGGTGACGCCCTCGGCGGTGGTGACGCTGCCCCGGTGCTCCCCGTCGGGAGTGAGCAGCTGCACGAATCCTCCTGCCGGGGCGTCGGCCCCCGCAGCACCCTCCGCCATGGTCGTTCCCCCTGCTCGCAGCGCGGGCGCCGCGGCACGGACGCCCGATCGGAGATCATGGCACGATACAGCCTCCGCGCCGCCCCGGGACAGAGCGTGATTCCGCTCTCACAGCCGCCGTTTCCGCCGCCGGAGCGAGCACGGCGTCACTCCGCTTCGGGCGCGGCGGGGGCGGCGTCAGTCCGCTTCGTCCGCCTCGTCGTCCGGCAGGTCGGCGTCCTCGGGGACGAGGACCAGGAAGTCGGTGACGAAGCTGGTCACCGCGCCGTCGGCGGCGTAGCCGACGAACGTGGGGTAGGCGCCGTCGCCCCAGCCGGAGCTGACGGCGATGACGTTCGCGCCGGTCGCCTCGTCGGTGATCGCGTCGATCGCGGACGGCGCGGGCGGCACCTCCGCGGGGATGTAGACCTCCTCGAGCCGCTCGTCGTCCCAGGCGGCGAGCGCCCGCACGGCCACCTCGTCGGCGAGCGTGCCGACCCCGGCGTCGACCGGATAGCCGAAGAAGCCGTCGCCCTCCAGCTCGACGGGCTCCTGGCCCTCGTCCAGGGCGGGCTCCCAGCGCACTGCGGGCCGGTCGGCGATGACGAGTTCGAGCGCGGCCGTACGCGTGTCCGCGAGCACCCCGTCCTCGTGGATGTCCACGACCCAGGCGCGCAGCGGGTACGAACCCGGCGGCACCGTGACCGCGAACGGGACCACGTCGCCGGCCCCGGTCAGCGGGTCGCAGGCCACGATCCGGCCGGTCGGCAGCGTGACCGTGCCCGTGTCGCGGGGCTCGATCACGAACTCGTCGCCGGGGGTGCCGAAGCGGGCGCCGGGGGTCAGGAGTGCGGTGAGGTCTGGCATATAGGACACGGCGGTCATGGTGCCAGAGGCTCGTGACCGACATCCGATCGGAGGTACCGGGCGGGCGCGGCGGGCGGCAGAATGGGGGCGCCCGATTCGCCGATGGGGGATGTCTATGGACGGCGAGCAACCGACGGCCCGGCGGGGGCGGCGGCAGGCACCGCTCGGGGCCGGCCTGCCGGAGCACCGGCGCGCGTTCGCCCAGGCGCTGCGCGACCTGCGGGACGAGTGCGGGGCACCGACCTACCGCGAGCTGAGCCGGCTGGCGCACTGCGCGTCGGGCACCATGTCGGAGGCCGCCGGCGGGCAGCACGTGCCGAGCTGGGAGACGACCCGGGCGTACGTGACGGGGTGTCTGCGCCACGCCGGCCGGGAGGCAGACGCGCCCGCCGTGCTGCTCCAGTGGCGCTCGCGGTGGGAACAGACCCGGTTCTGGGAGGGCATTCCCGCAATCAACACCCCTGCTCCGGTACGGCGTCCCGGCCCGCGCTGGGTCCGGCACGTCTCGGTGGCGGCGGTGCTGTTGCTGCTGGTCACGGCGCTGCACCGCGGCGCGGCGCCCGATCCGCCCCCGATGAGCGGCACCTACAACATCGCGCTGGCCGCGCCGTCGGCCACGGGCGGCGAGCTCGGGGTCCGGCTCGCCGAGCGGCTGCACCGCCTGCTCGCCGCGGAGCTCGACGCGTGGGCGGACACGACGCCCGCGGTGCAGGTGCGCACGGTCCGGATCCCCGGCGACGGCTCGGCCCGGGCGGTGGCCCGGCGGCACGGCGCCGACGTGGTGCTGCAGCCGGTGCTGCGGGGCGACGCGCGTACGGTGACGCTGTCGGTCGGCATCGAGGTGGCCGGTCGGGCGCTGGGCGAGACCCCCGAGTTCGCGGGCCGGCACGACCTCGGCACCACCGAGCCGGTCGACGTGGCGGAGCGCAACCCGCGCGTCCACGAGCGGCTCGCCGGCTCGACGCTGCACTATCTCGAGGCGTTGATGGCGTTCGTACGCGGTCTCGGCGACTACACGCTGGGTGACTTCCCGGCCGCCGAGCGTTCCCTGCTCACCGCCGACCGCATGTTCGGCGAGGCCGGCGCCGCCGGGGCGCGCCGCGCGGTGGTCCACCTGATGCTGGGCAACGCCGTCGGCGCGCAGGACCTGGGCCGTGCCGACGAGGCGGCCGCGCACTTCCGGCGCGCCCTGGCCGAGGACCCGGGCTACGCGCGCACCACGCTGGGGCTGGCCGACGCGCTCCGGGTCGGGGTCCGCTGCGAACCGGGCGCGCCGGGCGCCGGGCGGCTGCGCGAGGCGGCCGGCCACTACGAGCGCTCCCTGGCGGTGGCCGGGCAGCAGCCGCTGCTCGCCGCGAAGGCACATCTCGGGCTCGGGCTCGTCGACCAGTGCCTGTCCCTGATCGGCGCCGACCGGCGGTGGTGCAGCGCGAACTCGCACTTCGCCAATGCCCTGCGCCTGACCGGCTCGGTCACCGCCAGGGGCTCCGCCGAGGACGCACGCCAGGCCCGGTGGCTGGCGGCCGAGGCGCGGGCGGGGGAAGCGCTGCACGCCCTGACCTGGGAGGAGTACGGCCGCGCGGCGGCGCGCTACGAGGAGGCCCTGAGCATGCTCGGCGGCATCGACGTGGTCCGGCGCTCCTATCTCGAACGGGAGCTGACCTTCCTGCGCGGGCTGCGGCTCGCCTACGACCGGCTCGGCCGGCCCACCGAGCTCGCCGCGACCGACCGCCGGATCAGCGACACGGATCGGCAGCTCAGCGCCGGTAGGTGAGTTTCTGTCACACCCCTCCCCTAGCCTTCGGGCAGTTCTTGGACCTCGGGGGTGGATCGAAGTGGGCGGCGTTCCGGCGATCGTGAAACGCAATCGGTACGTGCGGCGGGGCAGTGTGGACACTCCGCCGTTCAAGATCGACGCGCAGGGGGTCGCGGGGGCCGAGCGGCTGCTCGCCGACGAGCGTGACGCCGTGCTGGCCATCCTCGGCGAGCCGGGGACGCCCGCGGAGCTCGGCGCGGCCGGGCGGGCCTGGCTCGCCGGTGCTCCGGAAGCGACCCCGGCGGGCGCGGCGGCGGTCCTCGCCGCGCTGGGCGGCATCGTCCGCTTTCCCGACGACACTACGGTCCTGACGCCGTTCGCCGATCTCTGGATCGCCCGCCACGGCCTGCTCTTCGCCGCGCGCGCCGCGGTCGAGCACGCGCTTCTATGGTCCAACGAGCGCGAGCGTGCCGACCCAGCGCGACGCGGCGCCCTCTATCTCGTCGCTTTGCAGTTAGGCGGGTGGGGCACGTTCGGGCCGCGCGAGCTGGTGCTGCTCCGGGTCCGGGCCGCGATCGCCGTGGCGCCGGACGACGGGCACGCCGAGCTGGTCGAGGCCCTGCGCGCCCTTCGCGGCCGGGAGTGGGTCGCAGACCTCGCCACCTCCGTCCTGCTGCCGGGCGAGCGCGAGTGGGTCGAGAGCGACATCCGCGCGACCCTCGCGAGCAGCACGCCGGCGCGGGATGCGGTCGTGCAGCTGCTGCTGGCGGCGGGCACGGCGGCGCAGGCGGAGGCGCTCGCGCCGCACGTCACCGACTGGTGGTCGCTGCCCAAGCCCGCCCTGCTCGCCACGCTCGTCGACGGCGCCGGCACGGGCGCGGCCGGTGCCTTGCTGACCTGGTTCGACCACCCGCAGCTCTATGCCGCGGACCTGCGGCGCGTCCTCACCTACCTGGTCCTGCTGGACGACGACGCCGTGTTCGAGGCGCTCCTCGCCCGGCAGGACCGCAAGTATGTGCCCGCGGCGGTGCTCGAGGCGGCCGAGCGCTTCCCCGCCCGCGCTATGCGGCTGCTCGCCGAGGCCGGGTCGCCGCTGCTGCGCGCCCATTTGCTCGCGCATCCCGGCCTGGTTGAGGAGGTCCTGCCCGCGCTCGGTCCCGAGGCCGCCGACCGGGTGCGCGCTGCGGCCGCCGGTGGCGCCGCTGCCACCGGCGGCTCGGTCCCGCACGCACCGGCCGGGTCCGTCCCGCCGGTGCTGGCCGACCCGCCGTGGCAGCGCCGGGTCAAGCCGCCGAAACCGGTCGTGATCCCGGGCCTGAGCTGCGACGACCCAGCGACCGTTCAGTGGCGCGAGGGCGAGCGCGACCGGTGGCTGGACACTCCCGGCGACTGGGGTACGCACTGGACCGACTGGGAGACCGTCGCGCACTGGACGGTGACGTCCGAGAACCCCTGGCACGGGCCGGCGCTGTTCGCCGGGGGCCCCGAGGAGCTGGCCCGGCCGCTGCTGAATGTCTGGCGGACGGACCGGGCGAACGTCTACGACGGGTGGGTCCGGGTGACCGCGGCACGGTTCGGGCTCGACGCGCTGCCGCTGGTCCGGGAGGCGGCCCAGCGCGTGGTCGCCCTGGTCGGCACGCTCCAGCCGTACTCCTCGCCGGAGATCGCCCTGTTCATGGCCGACCGCCACGCGCGGATGAAGAGCGCCCGGCCGGCGGCGCGGGCCTGGCTGCTGCGGCACTCGGAGTCGGCGGCCCGGGCGCTGATCCCGGCCGCGCTCGGCAAACCCGGCGTGGCCCGCCGCGCCGCAGAGACCGCGCTGCGGGTGCTGGACCGGGACGTGTGGCGCCGGGCCCCCGGCCTGGTCACCGCGCTGATCCACGACGTGGTGGCCCCGACCGGCGCGAAGGCGGAGGTGACGTATCGCCGGGTGATGCCGCCGGTGACCAACGACCCGGCGGCGGCGGAGCTGGTGGCCGGGGCGGCGCGCGCCGCGCTGGGTGCGGACCGGGTGGCGGAGGCGGAGATCAGCATGGGCGGCGAGGACTTCTCCTTCTACCTGGAGAACGTCCCCGGCGCGATGATCCGGCTGGGCACCGGCACGCCGGGCTCCGAGGTCCGCTACGACCTGCACCAGAGCAACTTCG
>CAKUMG010000543.1 GCA_934667465.1 uncultured Actinoplanes sp.
CGCCCCGGGAGCTCGCCGATGTCGAGCGGGTGCAGCCGCCGACGATGACGAAGATCGTCTGCAAGCTCGAGGAGCGCGGGCTGATCGCGCGGACGCCGCACCCGACCGACCGCCGCCAGGTGATCCTGGCGGCGACCGAGGAGGGCCGGGCGGTGCACGCGCAGTTCGAGAAGCAGCGCAACGAATGGCTCGCGCAGCATCTCGAAGGGCTGGCACCGGAGGACCGCGCGACCCTGGAACGGGCCGCGCAGATCCTTCAGCAGGTGGCCCGCAGCTAAGGAGGCCTCCCGCGTTCCGTCACACGGCAAGGGTCGATGACGCGTACGACGAGGAGGCGCACCCGAGTGCGGGCAGTGCTGAACACGACATTCCAGTCCCTGCAGGTTCGCAACTACCGGCTGTTCTCGATCGGCCAGCTCGTGAAGCTGGTCGGCGTGTGGATGATGTTCACGGCGCAGGACTGGCTGGTGCTCGACCTGTCGGGCAACTCGCCCGGTGCGCTGGGCTTCGTGACGGCACTGCAGTTCCTCCCGGTGCTCCTGCTGACCCTCTGGGCCGGCAAGCTCGCCGACCGCTACGACAAGCGCAAGCTGCTGCTCATCGCGAACACGCTGTTCGCGGTTACCGCGATCGTCTTCGCCGTCCTCGTCGCCGCCGGGATCGTCGTGCTCTGGCACGTCTTCCTGTTCGCGGCGCTGCTCGGCATCGCGAACTCGATCGAGACGCCGGTGCGGCAGGCGTTCGTCTCGGAGCTGGTCGAGCTGCCGCTGCTGCCCAACGCGCTGGCCCTGTCGGCGGCGACGTTCAACACCGCGCGGATCGGCGGCCCCGCCCTGGCCGGCGTGGCGCTGGCCCTCTTCAGCACCGGGCCGGTCTTCCTGATCAGCACGATCCTGGCGATCGCACCCATCTTCACGTACGTGGCCATGCGCCCGCGTGAGCTGTATCGCGCGAAGAAGCGGCCCGAGCCGGGCGAGACCCGGGTGGCCGACGGCCTGAGGTACGTGTGGCGGCGGCACGACCTGCTGCTGCCCGTCGTGCTGATGTTCGCGGTCGGCATGATCGGCTTCAACTTCCCGGTGACCCTGGCCGCCCTGGCGAAGATCAACTTCAACGCCGGGCCGTCCACGTTCGGCCTGCTCACCACGGCGCTCGCGGTCGGCGCGCTCGCCGGTGCCCTGGCCGGCAGCGGCCGCCGCAAGCGCCCGGGCGCCTATCTCATGCTCGGCGCGGCGCTGGCCTTCGCCGCGTTCGAGATCGCCGTGGGCTTCGCCCCCAACTTCGTGGTCGCGATGATCCTGCTGGTGCCGACCGGCTTCTTCTCCATCTTCCTGGCGCAGGCGGCCAACCACCGGGTCCAGATGGGCGTGCACACCGAGTACCGCGGCCGGGTCATGGCCCTCTACGTGCTGGTCTTCCTGGGCACCACCCCGATCGGCGCCTCGCTCGCCGGCTGGTGGGGCGAGCACTACGGCGTGCCCTCGAGCATCTGGGCCGCGGGCATCGTCTGCCTGGTGGCCGCGCTCGCCGCGCTGGTCTGGCAGCTGCGGGTCAGCGGCGACCGGCTCACCGTGCACCGCGGTTCGCGGCCCCGGCTGGTGCTGGTCCGCGCGCAGGAGCCGGAGCCGTTCGACGAGGGCGAGCCGGTGGCGGCGCCGTCCACCACCCCGGTGGCCGCCGCGCCCGTGAAGGTCGGCCCCGCCTCCGAGGCCGACCCCTCCTCAGGGACCGGCCCCGCCTCCGAGGCCGCCCCCTCCTCGGGGCCCGGCCCCGCTTCCGAGGCCGTGCCCGTGCCCGAGGAGCAGAAGCGCCGGGTCTCAGTCGCCTGAGTGGTGCCCGGTGGCCTCGCTGGTGGCGGCGGCCGGGTCGGACGCCCGGATCGCCTCCACCAGCCGGCTGTGGTCCATGTACTCCTCGGGGCGCAGGTCCACCCCGAAGTGCCCGCTCAGCGACTCCCGGATGACCTCGCCCAGGTCGGCGTACAGCTCGATCAGGACCTCGTTGTGCGAGGCGGCCACCACGGCCCGGTGGAACGCCGCGTCGCCGTCCACGAACCCCTCGCGGTCACCGGCGGCCCAGGCCCGCTCGCGCTGGGCATAGAGGAGGTCGAGGCGGGTGAGGTCGGCGTCGGTGCGCCGGCGGGCGGCCAGCGCCGCCGCGGCCACCTCGAAGGTGCGGCGCAGCTCGGTCACGTGCTCCGGGTCGGCGGCCGCGAACCGGCGCTGCATCACCCCGGCCAGCTCGCTGGTGGCGGCCACGTAGGTGCCGGAGCCCTGCCGGATGTCGAGCAGCCCGTTGTGGGCGAGGGCCCGGACCGCCTCGCGGACCGTGTTGCGCGCGACGCCCAGCTCGGCGACCAGCTCCGGCTCGGTCGGGATGCGCGAGCCCACCGGCCAGGCGCCCGAGGTGATCTGCTGCCGGAGCCGGACGATGACCCGGCCGGAGAGTGATTCCGCTCGCGGAACCGGTCCCAGATTCATCCCATGATTCTATGATGGGTTTTATGACCACCACCAGCGTCCGCACCGGCACGCGTGTCCTCGCCGTCACCGGGCTGGTCCTCGCCGCGATCAATCTGCGCCCCGCCGTCACCAGCCTTGGTCCCGTCCTCGAGGAGGTGCGCGAGAGCCTGGGCATGAGCGCGTCCGTCGCCGGTGTGCTGGCCTCCGTGCCCTCGATCTGCTTCGCGCTGGTCGGCTCGGCGGCGCCGCTGGTCGCCCGGCGCTGGGGCACCACGGGTGCCGTGGCGGTCGGGCTCGGCGCGCTGACCCTGGGGCTGGCGGTGCGCCCGCTCGCCGGGGGCACCCCGCTCTTCCTGGCGCTGACGGCGCTGGCCCTGGCCGGCATCGCCCTGGCCAACGTGCTGCTGCCCGTGGTGGTCAAGCAGCGGTTCCCGGACCGGGTGGGCACGATGACCGGCCTCTACTCGGTCGCGCTCAACGCCGGCGCCACGGTCGCGGCGGCCGTCACGGTGCCGCTCACCTCGGCGTTCGGCGGCAACTGGCGGCTCGGGCTGGCGGTGTGGGCGCTGGTGGCGGCGGTCGCGGTGCCGTCCTGGATCATGCTGGCGCGCGAGCGTGACCCGGCCCCGCCGCCCGCGGACGAGGTGCCGTTCCAGCTGCGCCGCTCGCCGGTGGCGTGGGCTCTGGCGGTCTACTTCGGGCTGCAGTCCACGGTGGCGTACGTGATCATGGGTTGGCTGCCCCAGGTCTTCCGCGACGCGGGGCTGTCGCCCGGCACCGCCGGCCTGCTCTTCGCGGTGACCTCCCTGCTCGGCGTGCCGCTCTCCGTCGCGCTCGGCGTCGTCGTCGGCAAGCTGCGCCGGCAGAGCGAGCTGGCCATCGGCATCGGCCTGTTCGGGCTGGCCGGCTATGCGGGGCTGGCGCTCGCCCCGGCCGCGGCGCCGTGGCTGTGGGCGGTCCTGCTCGGCGTCGCGAACTGCTCGTTCCCGCTGGCCCTGACGATGATCGCGCTGCGCGGGCGCACCCCGGCGGTGGTGGTCCGGCTCTCCGCCTTCGCGCAGAGCACCGGCTATCTGCTGTCGATCCCGGGCCCGATCGTGGTCGGCGCTCTCTACGACCACAGTGGCACCTGGACGGTCCCGCTCACCCTGATGGCGGTGCTGATGCTGCCGCAGATGACCGCCGGGTTCCTGGCCGGCCGCGACCGCCGCATCGGGTGACGGGTTCTTCGCCGACCGCAACCGCCGGATGGGGTGACGCCCGCCGCCTCCGCGAATTCTGGCAGGTCAAGTCATCCGAACGGCTCTCTCCGTTCTCCGTCCGGAAGGCATACGTTCAGCTCGTGGCAATGACGCACATTGTTGTGCTTTCGACGGTGATCGTGGGCGCAGTCTGCCTGCCGAGCCTGCTCGTCGTCGTCTGCCTCGACACCCTCGCCGCGCGCCGGGCGGATGCTTCCCGCCGGGCGCCGGGCCCCGTCGTGTCCAGGGAGGAGGCCGCCCTGCGCTCGCTCGACGAGCGGGTCGGTGCTCCCGGCTGGCGGCCCGTCTTCGCCCACGGTGAGCCGGGCATGCAGCAGGTCAACGCCGACCTGCTGCGGCTCGGGCGGCAGCGGGTGGGCGGGCTCTCCCGCGAGTCGTCGCGGTGGCAGGCCGCGGTGCTGCGGGCCTACGACGACCGGCTCCGGCTGGCCAGCGACGCGATCGGCCTGAACCACCGGCTGAGCGGGCTCGACGGCCTCGACCGCGAGCTGGAACGGGTCCGGGTCGAGGGCGAGCTCCAGGCGGCGGGGATCCGACTCCGCTAGCTTCTGCAGGAATGCGGCTCTTCATCGCGCTCTACCCGCCGGACGAGGCGCGCCGGCATCTGCGCCACGCCCTCGGCCCCGCGGTCCAGGGCCGGCGCGTGCGTCTCACCGCGACCGAGAAGTGGCACATCACGCTGGCGTTCTTGGGCGAGGTGCCCGAGGAGCGGCTGCCCGAGCTGCGGGCCATGCTCGCGGCGGTGGACGTGCCGAAGGGGCGGCAGCTGCGCATCAGAGGCGGCGGCGACTTCCGGCGCCGGGTCACCTGGGCCGGGGTCGACGGCGACCTGAGCGACCTCGCGGCCGCCGTGGGCTACGACGGTGACTCGTTCACGGCCCACCTGACCGTGGCCTATGCGCACGATGCGGCGCTGAGCGCGGCGCTGGCCGATTATGTCGGGCCGGCCTGGACCGTGGACGAGATCGCCCTCGTCCATAGTGCCGGCGGTGCCTACACGACCCTCGGGAGCTGGTGAGGGAGCTGGTGACTCAGGAGCTCTCGCGGGCGGCCGGTCCGCCCCCGAAGAGCACGTCGTCCCAGCTGGGGAGCCGCTTGCGCGGCTTCGCCGCGTCGTCGGTGGCCTCGGCAGGCTGGTCGCCGGGGGACCGGCGGGGGCGCAGCACGGCGAGACTCGGCACCGCGGGGACTTCCTTGGGCAGGTCGGCGTCGTCGTCGAACGCCGACCCGGCGCCTCCGCCGAGCAGCGCGGCCGCGCCGCCGGCGACCGGGCGGCGGGTGGTCTCCGGGGAGGCCGGGGAGAGGCC
>CAKUMG010000544.1 GCA_934667465.1 uncultured Actinoplanes sp.
GCCGGTACCAGGTGTCCTGCGCGGCCTGCAGCAGCGGCGCGTCGGCCGCGACCCGCTCCTCCAGCTCGTTCTGCTGGTACTGCGCGGCCTGCAGCGAGCTGCGCGACGTGAAGTCGCGGCGGCCGCCGGTCATGGCCTGGGCGATGGCGCCGAACGCCGCGCCCCAGGCCGCACCGATGAGCAGGCCCAGGAAGATGACGCTGAACCAGTTCGAGTCGCTGAAGATGCCGAAGAAGAGCCCGATGAACAGGCCGAACCAGGCGCCGCTGGCCGCGCCGGCCATGGCCGCCCGGACGGTGGTGAGCCGGCCCAGGACGTTCTCGACCAGGCGCAGGTCGGTGCCGACGATGGCGCTGCGCTCGACCGGGAACTGGTTGTCGGACAGGTAGTCGACGGCCTGCTGGGCGGAGGCGTAGTCGGGGTAGCTGCCGACCGTGACGGTCGGGCCCGGGAACGTGGTCTCCGCGACCGCGGGCGGCGTCGCGGGGACGCCGGCCGGGCCGGGCGGGACCTGTCCTGTGGTGCCGGGCATGCCGGGTTCGGGGGTGGTCATGACTGCTCCTTCGAGACGTTCGTGTGGGGTCAGGGCAGCCCCGGGGCGTGTGCCGAGGAGGGGACCGGGGCACCTTCCGGGGACGAGGGCTGGTCGCCCGCCGCGAGGCGGACCCAGACGAGGAAGGTGCCGGCGACGGCGGTCAGGACCGCCGCGGCGCCCGCGACGAAGACGAGCCGGTCCGGGACGCCGGCGATCGACTGGGAGCCGGCCGCGACGGCGGCGAGGCCGACGGCGGTCACGACGGCGCCGATCGACCCGATGACGGTGAACACCATCATGGCGAGCCGGTTCGGGCGCGCGGTGACGCCGGGGATGCCGGCGCGGCGGGCGCGGACCAGGGTCGAGGCCAGCGCGCCCCAGGCGAGCACGACCAGCATCGCGCCGATGGTGTCGCTCGGGCGGTGCCACTCGGCCCAGACGGTCGCGACCGCGATGATCGTCACGTAGGCCGCGCCGAGCAGCGCCACCGTGCCGCGGATCGCGAACGGCAGCACCAGGATCAGCGCGAACGCCACCGAGGCGGCGGCGGTGGTGTGGCCGCTCGGGAACGAGTTGGCCATGCCGGAGCCGTCCAGGTCGGGGCGGGGGAGCCGGGCCTTGAGCAGCTGGCTGGTGATGTTGGCGCCGAGGACCAGCAGCGCGGCGGCCACGGTCAGGTCGAGCCGGCGGCGCACGATGCCGATGGCGGCGGCCGCGACGCACACCGCCACGAGGCTGACCAGGGTGGTGCCGTTGAGCGCGCGGCGCAGCACCTCGGTCACGCGCGGATGTTCGAGGTCGGCGGCCGTCATGGCGGTGGAGTCGACCAGCTGGCCGGGCTCGGTGCGGATGGCCAGGTAGTAGACCGCGGCCACGCCGGCGGCGGCCAGCAGGGCCACGGCGAAGTGGCCGAGGACGTGGAGGACGCCGCGTCCGGCCGATGCGGGCGGGGCGGTTGCGTCGGGGCGTGATGCCAGGGCCGTCATCGGGCCGGTTCCTCCTGCGTACGTCTGTCGTGGCGGGCTCTGCATTGCCCATGGCGGGGGACTTTCAAGCATGCGCGGCTCCCACGAGTCCCGGGAGCCACGGCGGTAACCCTGCCGTCCCGCACAACCCGACTGCAACCCACCGCTTCCCTTCGCGGCAACGGCCCGCGCCGACCTTCGGGATGAGCCGAAGCACGGATGCCGACGCCGCTACGAGGGGGACGTACATGTCGCACACCGCCCGACGACTGCTCACGGGGCCACTGCTGCTGGTGGCCGCGCTCGGAGCCGGGCTGGTCGTGGCACCGCAGGGGGCGCAGGCCGCCACCGGGGTGACCGCGACCGTGGAAGTGGGGAGCACGCTCAAGGTGCGCTCCGAGCCCACGCTGTCCGGCAAGGCCGTGGACAGCCTGCGCCGGGGGCAGCGCATCACCGTGCAGTGCCAGGTCATCGGGCAGAAGGTCAAGGGCTCGGTCCGGACGACCACCGCCTGGGACCGGCTCGGCACGGGACGGTTCGTCTCGCACGCGTACGTGTCGGCGACCCGCAAGATCCCCGCCTGCGCGACCCCGTCCGCGTCCGCCGTGCCGGTCAAGGCCAAGCCCACCGTCAAGCCCGCCGCCGCCCGCCGGTTCGTGGTCGGCACGGTCAAGAGCTTCGACGGCAAGGTCAACCTGCGCTCGGCGCCGCACACCTCGGGCTCGCCCGTCGCGTCGGTCAACACCGGCCGCAAGCTCAACCTGGTCTGCGCCGTCACCGGCCAGTCCGTGACCGGCACGGTGCGCACCACGACCCAGTGGGACAAGACCTCGGTCGGCACGTTCATCTCGCACGCGTACATGTACTCGGGCAAGCTGCCGGCCTGCGTCGGCGAGGTCGTGCCGACGCCGTCGCCCGCCCTGACCCCGGAGCAGTTCATCAAGGCGGCGGTGCCCGGTGCGCAGCGCGGCTGGCGCGAGTACGGCGTCCCGCCGTCGGTGACCATCGCGCAGGCCATCCTCGAGTCCGGCTGGGGCCGCAGCGGCCTGTCGTCGGTCGACAAGAACTACTTCGGGATCAAGTGCCAGAACGGCAAGTACGGCACGCTCGCCAACGGCTGCCACGTCTACCGCACCAACGAGTGCACCAAGGCCGGAACGTGCTTCGCGATCCAGGACGCGTTCCGCACCTACGCGAGCATGGGCCACTCGTTCCGTGACCACGGCAGCTTCCTGCGGGTGAACCCACGCTACGCGGGCGCCTTCAACCACACGAAGAACGCGAACAAGTTCATCTTCGCGATCTGGAAGGCCGGCTACGCCACCGACCCGAACTACGTCGTGAAGGTCACGGGCCTCATGGCGAGCTGGAACCTCTACCAGTACGACACCTGGAAGTAACGGAATCGGCACCCCCGTCGGCGGAACCACGCCGACGGGGGTGTTCCGCGGCTTAGGCTCCTTCCGGTGAGCAGTCGCGAGACGGGCAGCGCGTGGCAGGGACGCTTCGTGGGTCCCCTGCTCGCCGCGAACGTGCTCGTCCTCGGGCTCACCGCCACCCTGCTCGCCGCCGGGGCCCTGCGCGACGACCAGCGCAGCGGCGCGGCCCGGGTGATGGACCAGCGGACCGCCGTCGCGCGCAACGCGGTCACCACCGAGACCGGGCGCTACCGCGACCTGATGCTGGCCGTCGCCGCCGGGCTGGGCACCAACGCCCGGCTCACCGCCGGCGACTTCGCCACCGCCACGGCGGCGCTGGACCGGGCCCGGCTGCCCGGGGCCACGTCGGTCGGGTTCGTGGTGGCCGCCGACGCCGGCGACGTGGATGAGACCCAGCGGCTGTGGCGCGGCCGCGGCGCCACCGACCTGGTGCTGCGGCCCAGCGGCGGGGCGAGAGAGCACTACTTCACGATCTTCCGGCGCGGCCTGGACGGGCCCCGGGCCGGCGTGACGCCCGGGCTCGACGCCGCCCCGGCGGCCGAGGCGACCGAGGCCCTGACGGCGGCCCGGCGCACCGGTCAGGCGGCGGTCTCCGACGCGTACGTGCTCCTGAGCGACCGCGGCGTCCCCCGGGCGCAGCAGCAGCTGTCGTTCCTGTTCGTCACCCCGGTCAGCGCCGGCACGGGCGATGACGCCACGTTCCTCGGCTGGCTCGCGCTCGGCCTGCACGGTCAGGACTTCCTCGGCGGCGTGCTCGACCAGGCCGGCCAGGGGGTGCTCGACGGCGAGCTGTACGCCACGGACGCCGCCGGCAGGCAGGTGCGGGTGGCCGCGTACGACGCCCGGGGTGACCGCGACCTGACCCGGCGCGCGTCCTTCCCGGTGGCGGACCGGCAGTGGACCCTGGTCACCGGCGCCGACTCGCGGATCCTGCCGGGAGCCCGTACGGGCACACCCACCGCCGTCCTGCTGGGCGGCACGCTGATCTCGGCCATGCTGGCGCTGCTCGTCTGGATTCTGGCCACCGGCCGCGCCCGGGCCCGCGCCCAGGTGCTGGTCGCCACCGCCGAGCTGCGCACCGCCGAGGCGGAGAGCCGCCGCCAGGCCGGGCTGCTCGCCGCGATCATGGCGAGCATCGGCGACGGGGTGGGCGTCGTCGACAAGGACGGCAAGTTCCTGCTGCACAACCCGGCCGCCCGGGCGCTGCTCGGGGTGGACGACGACATCGACGGCCCGCAGGCCTGGCAGGAGCACTACGGGCTGTACGAGCCGGACGGGCGCACGCCGTTCCCGCTCGAGAAGCTGCCGCTGATGCGCGCGCTGCGCGGCGAGCCCGCCGACGGGGTGGAGATCCTGATCCGCAACGACCGGCACCCCGACGGCCTGCTGGTCAGCGTCGACGGGCGGCCGCTGGACCCGAGCGCGGGCCAGCACGGCGCGGTGGCGGTGTTCCACGACATCACCGAGCTGCGCCGGTACGAGACCGACCTCGCCGTCTTCGCCGGGGTGGTGGCGCACGACCTCAAGGCACCCTTGGCGGTGATCCGCGGGCACTGCGAGACCGCGGCCGACGAGCTGACCGACGCGCCCGAGGGACCCGAGGTGTTCGAGGCCCGCGCCGCCCTGGAACGGATCGCGCTGTCCGTGGACCGGATGGCGGCGCTGATCGACACGCTGCTCGCCTACACCACGTCGCGGGACGCGCCGCTCAAGCTCGCCGCCGTGCCGCTCGGGCCGCTGGTCGCCGACGTCGTGCAGATCCGCACCGAGCACCAGCGGGCCGGTGGCGGCGCCGCCGACTTCTACGTGGGGCCGCTGCCGGCGGTGGTCGCGGACGCGGCGATGCTGCGGCACGTGCTGGACAACCTGGTCGGCAACGCCGTCAAGTACGTGCAACGGGGCCGTGCCGCGCGGGTCGACGTGACCGCCGCGCCGGCCGGGCAGCCGGGCTGGACCCGGATCGAGGTCGCGGACCGGGGCATCGGCATCCCCGACGCGGACAAGCCGGCCGTCTTCGAGACGTTCCACCGGGCCACCACCGCCGCCGGCTACGCGGGCACCGGGCTCGGGCTGGCGATCTG
>CAKUMG010000545.1 GCA_934667465.1 uncultured Actinoplanes sp.
CTGCAGGTGGATCTGGGGATGCCGCCGGGATGCTTCGGACTTCGGGACCAGTCCGGATGCGCACCCGGTGGTTCAGATGGTGAGCCGGGCGCCCCGGGGGTTTCGGGAGCAACCGCCGGAACGAGGTGCCCGGCTCACACTGCGCACTCCCATGCGCTCCTCACACACCGCGGCGCAGTGCCCGCACTTCTCACGCCCCGCGCGGCAGAGCGCGGAAGCGACGCAGCCGCAGGCTGTTCCCGACCACGAAGATCGAGCTCAGCGCCATCGCCGCGCCCGCGATCATCGGGTTGAGCAGCCCGGCCGCCGCCAGGGGCAGCCCCGCCACGTTGTAGGCGAACGCCCAGAACAGGTTGCCGTGGATGATCTGCACGGTGCGCCGCGACAACCGGACCGCGTCGACCGCGGCCCCGAGATCGTCGCGCATGAGGGTCAGGTCGGACGCCTCGATGGCGACGTCGGTGCCCGCGCCCATCGCAACGCCGAGATCCGCCCTGGCCAGCGCCGCCGCGTCGTTGACCCCGTCGCCGACCATCGCGACCCGGCGCCCCTGCGCCTGCAGGCGCGCGACCACATCGACCTTGCCCGCGGGCAGGACGCCGGCGAACACCTCGGTCACCCCGATCTCGGCGGCCACCTGCTCGGCGACCGCGGGAGCGTCCCCGGTCAGGAGCACCGGGGTGAGCCCCAGGCGGCGCATGCGGGCGACGGCGGGCGCGCTCTCCGGGCGTACGGAATCGGCGAGTGCCAGCCGCCCACGGACCTCGCCGTCGACGCGCACCTCGACCCACGTGAACGCCCCGTCGCCGTCGCCCCGGGCGACCTCGACCAGCGAGCCGTCGAGCGTGGCCCGGACGCCGACCCCGGCGAGGGCCTGGAAGCCGGTGACCCGCGGCAGTTCGCCCCGTTCCCGCGCGGCGGCGGCGATCGCACGCCCGAGCGGGTGCTCGGAGGGCGCCTCGGCCGCGCCCGCGAGCCGCAGCACCGCGTCCTCGGTGTGGCCCGCGGTGGGACTGATCTCACGCACGGTCATCTCGCCCGTCGTCACCGTGCCGGTTTTGTCGAGCACCACGGTGTCGATGCGGCGGACCTGTTCGAGGGCCTCGACGCCCCGGATGAGGATGCCCACCTGCGCGCCACGCCCGGTGCCGACGAGCAGGGCGGTCGGCGTGGCGAGGCCCAGGGCACACGGGCACGCGATGATCAGCACGGCGACCGCGGCGGTGAATGCGGCGTCGGCGCCCCGGCCCGAGCCGAGCCAGAAGCCGAGCGTGCCCACGGCCAGGGCGATCACGACGGGCACGAAGACGGCGGAGACCCGGTCGGCGAGCCGCTGCACGTTCGCCTTGCCGGCCTGCGCCTCCTCGACCAGCCGGGCCATCTGCGCCAGGCGGGTCCCGGCGCCCACCCGGGTCGCGCGGACGACGAGGCTGCCACCCGCGTTGATCGTGCCGCCCGTGACGGCGTCGCCCGCGGCCACCTCGACGGGCACCGACTCGCCCGTGATCAGGCTCTGGTCGACGGCCGACGAGCCCTCGGTCACCACGCCGTCCGTGGCGACCTTCTCCCCCGGCCGGACCAGGAACAGGTCGCCCGCCTGCAACCGCTCGATCGGCACCTCGCTGCCGTCGCTCAGCGTCACCGTCTTGGCGCCCCGGCTCAGCAGCGACCGCAGCGCGTCACCGGCACGGCGCTTGGCCCGCGCCTCTGCGTACCGACCGGCCAGCAGGAACGTCGTCACCCCCTGCGGCCGCCTCGAGATAGATCGCGTCGCTCTCCGACCCGGCCCGCAGCGTGAACGGGTGCGTCATACCGGGCATCCCCGCATCGCCCAGGAACAGCGCCCACACCGACCACAGGAACGCCGCGGCGGTGCCCACCGAGACGAGCGTGTCCATGGTGGCGGCCCCGTGCCGCAGGTTGACCGCGGCGGACCGATGGAACGGCCAGCCGCCGTAGACCACCACGGGCGCGGCGAGGACCAGCGACAACCACTGCCAGTAGTCGAACTGCCAGGCGGGCACCATCGCGAGCACGATCACCGGCACGCTGAGCGCCGCCGAGATCAGCAGCCGCGTACGCAACGGATCGCCCGCCGGCTGCGCGGTGGCCGGCGCTTCGGGGGTGGGCTCCGCGGCGGTGTAGCCGGTCTTCTGCACCACGGCGATCAGATCGGCCGCACTCAGCGCGGCCGGCACCGTGGCATGCGCCTTCTCCGTCGCGTAGTTGACGGTGGCGGTCACGCCCTCGAGCCGGTTGAGCTTCTTCTCGATCCGGTTGGCGCACGCGGCACACGTCATGCCGCCGATCTCGAGCTCGATCTGCCGGGTCATGCACCCACTCTATACCCCCTGGGGGTACCAAAGACCCGGTGTGACGCGTCATGCAGGCGGCGTCGATTTGTGGCGTGCTGATCAGTCGGGCAACAACCCGGAGGCGACCCTGCGCAACGCGGCCGCCGCGGGAGTGGCGGACCGGGTCGAGCTGCATACCGGCAACCTGCTGGAGCTGCCCCTGGCCGACGCATCGTTCGACGTGGTCGTCTCCAACGTGGCGGTGCACAGCCTGAAGACGCGTGACGACCGGGACCGCGCGATCGACGAGGCGGTGCGGGTGCTGCGGCCCGGAGGGCGCTTGTTCATCGCGGACCTGGGTGGCACCCGGCAGTACCGGCAACGACTGCGGCACCTCGGCCTGGCCGAGGTGAGCCGGCGCGATCTGGGCTGGCGTTTGTGGTGGAGCGGTCCCTGGCTGCCGACCCATCTGGTGAGCGCCCGCAAACCCCGGTAGTCGTGAGCGCCCGGAGTGGTGCGGCTCTCGGGGCAGGCCGGGCGGGGATGGGGAAGGATGGACGGGTGGCACAACGCATTCGCGCGAACTCCGTCCTGCCCGCGCATCGTGAGGACATCGAGCTGCACACCGCCGACGGGCAGACGCTGGTCGGGGAGCTGGCCCGGCCGCTGGATCGGGAGCCGGTGGCGACGCTGGTGTGCCTGCATCCGCTGCCGACGCACGGCGGCATGATGGACAGCCACATCTTCCGCAAGGCCGCGTGGCGGTTGCCCGCCCTGGCCGGGGTGGCTGTCCTGCGGTTCAACTCGCGGGGCACCTCCAGCATCCGCGGGACGAGCACGGGCACGTTCTCGTCCGGCGTCGACGAGAAGTTCGACGTCGCGGCCGCCATCGAGTACGCGGAGTTCGCGGACCTGCCGTCGATCTGGCTGCTCGGATGGTCGTTCGGGACCGACCTGACGCTGATGCACGGGCTCGACCCCGCCGTCACGGGCGCGATCCTGCTGTCGCCGCCGCTGCGCTTCTCCAAGCCGGAGCACCTGGCGGCGTGGGCCGAGGCGGGGCGGCCGCTGACCGCCATCGTGCCCGAGTTCGACGACTACCTGCGGCCGGCCGAGGCGAAGGAGCGCTTCCGGGCCGCGCCGCACGCCGAGGTCATCGGGGTCCCCGGCGGCAAGCACCTCTGGGTCGGCGACGCGGAGAAGATCCTCGACGAGGTCGTACGGCGGGTCGCCCCGGCCGCGCCGGCCCCGCTGCCCCGCGACTGGGACGGGCCGATGGAGTTCGGCGACATGAACGCGTACGCCGACCGCACGGTGGCCTCGTTCGCCGACACCCCGGTCCCCGGCCCGCTCGCCTGACCGTTCCCGCCCGTCGCCTGACCGTTCCCGCCCGGCCGCTCCCGGGCGAGAGCCGGCCCGGCCGCCCGACCGGTTCCGGGCGAGAGCCGGCCCGCTCGCCCGGCCGACCCCGGGCGGAAGTGGGCGCACAGGGGGTTAGGGCTGCCCAAACCCTGTGGCCGACTACTTGCGTTCCATGCTCGGGTTGACCACCTCACGGACGATGAGCTGCACCGCCGCCACCATCGGGATCGCGATCAGCGCGCCGAGCACCCCGAAGAGCCCCACCCCCAGCAGCGCCGCCGTGATGGCCGCGACGTCGCTGACCTTGACCGAGCGGCGCATCACGTTCGGGTAGATCAAATAGTTCTCGAGCTGCTGGTAGACGATGAAGAACACGATGCAGACGATGCCGGTCGTGAGCGAGGTCGCCAGCCCGATGAGGCTCACGATGATCGCGCCGAGGGTGGCGCCGATCTGCGGGATGAGGTCGCAGACCGCCACCACGACGGCGAGCGCGAACGGGTAGGCGAGCCCGACGATGACGGCGAACACCCAGGTGGAGAGGCCGGCGAGCACCGCGATCGAGAGCGCGCCGACCATGTACGCGCCGACCTTGGTGAGGATCTCGTCGGTGAGCAGCTGGACCCGGGTGCGCCGGCTGACCGGGACCAGGCGGTAGGCGGCCCGCTTCATGCGCTCGAACGAGGCCATGAAGTAGATCGTCAGGACCAGCACGGTCAGCACGTTGAAGAGCGTGCCGAACAGCAGCCGGGCGCCGCCGACGACGCCGCCGAGGGCGTTGGTGACCGTGCCCGCGTTGATCGCGTTCTGGACCTTGGTGAGGATGTCGAAGCGCTGCACGAGCTCGTTGATCGACTCGTTGCGCTGCAGGCCCTCGATGAAGCCGGGCACGTTCTCGACGAGCTGGCCGGTCTGGGTCACCACCGGCGGGATCAGCGCGAACACGCCGCCGACCAGCAGGGCCACCACGGTCAGGGCCATCACCGTCACCGCCAGCCAGCGGGGCAGGTGCCAGCGCTGCAACCGCAGGACGGCCGGGTTGAGCCCGATGGCCAGGAACAGCGCGATGAAGATCAGGATGAGGATCGACGCGGCGTTGCGGACACCCAGGAAGATGACGTACGCCGTGATCAGCCCGAGCCCGCCGGTGAGCCCCACGAGAAACGGGTTCCGCCGGCTCAGCGGCGGCCCCGGCGTCCCGAACTGCCCGTCGGCCGCCGCCCCCTCCGCGGCATCCCGCGGCTCCCGCCCCGGCGACGAGGAATCGTCCGGCGGCACCACCCGCGACGGCGACGGCGACGGCGACGGCGACGGCGAGGGTGACTGTGACGGCGAGGATGCCGGCGACGGCGAGGGTGACT